>JBEBIR010000776.1:0-1998 GCA_040080315.1 Gemmatimonas sp. | reverse complement strand
TACGTGAACCCGACGCGGTGCCCGGCGAGCACCAGCGACATCGGCACAAAGACGTCGTCCAGCAACGTTCCTGGCGGAATGACCGGCCAGGCGGTTCGACGAGTCGCGTAGACGGCGCCCGTCACGCCGATGCTGGAGTGCAGCAGGGACTCGTTGTAGCGGAGCCATTTCTCCATGCGCCAGTAGGCGTGGACCGGTGAACGTCCACCGCGGTCGCCGAGGCTGAGTGCGCCTGAAACGGCCGCGAAGCGTTCATCCTCCAGACACGCAACCAGCTCCGGAATCGTGCGCCGATCGAATCGCTGCGCACTGTCGGCCATGATCAGCACGTCGCCGGCGGCGGCGCGCACCCCCGCATTCAGCGTTGCGGCCTTTCCTCCCGGTGCATCGCCACCAACGGCGTGCACGCGTGGGTCAAGATGCCCGAGGCTTTCGCGCGTTGCGCGCGCGCCCTCGGCATCCAGTGCGACGATCACGTCGATCAGGGACGACGGATGCTCAGTGTCGAGCAGGTTGGACACGCGTGCCTCAATGATGGCGGCGTGCTCACGAGTCGCCAACACGACACTGACACGTCGCGAGCGAGCACGTTCATAGTCGGGTCGAATGGGGCGGCGAATCACCAGCGCCAATCCCCAGACCGCAATGGGGTATCCGATCCATATCAGCAGAATCGCGCCAAGGGACCCTGCTGCGGTTGTCGCAAGAATTGTCACGCTGGAAGACTACTGCACTCGCACCACGGCAACGCGCAGGCTGGCCGGCGGCGAGGCGGCGCCGTTCTCCCCTCGCAGCTCCAGCAGTTGGCTCCCCGTCTGCGCTCCCTCGAAACTGAAATAGCTGCTGCTGAACGCACGGAGCCTGGCCACCGGCAAGGCAAACGATCCGAAGCTCATGGCGCGCGCATTCAGTGGGCTCGCGACGAAGTTCCCAGGGTAGGTCGCGGCCAATCCGGCAAACACGTCGGCCACGTTCCAACTCGGAAACGTCAGCTGCCGTCGCGTCGGCGTGAAACCCGCGAGATCGTCCACGGCGTTGGCCAGCGCCCAGTCGGCAAGCATCTCGCCCGCCGGACGGCCCGTCCGCTGCGCGAGATTACTGAGCCCCGTCAACTGGCCACCGCGCACGATGTCCTTGATCCACGTCGCCTCATCGCCGGCGTAGTGGTCGGCGGCCCAGCGAACCAGCGACCAGCCGCTGGCATAGAACGTGAAATCACCGTTTGCCGCCGCGCCAATCGGCGTCAGGGTGTCGACCCCGCGCATGTACTGATGCAGCACCGAAAAATGCTTCCACATCATGAGTGGGCGGTCGTCGCACTGGTACACTTCGCAGCGCACCGTGGTCTGGTACCCGGTGTTGCCCTTCCAGGCCCCGCCGTCGGCGAAGGTGCGCGAGTACAGCTCTTCCGCGACGCGCCCCAGACTTTCCTCCAGCCACGACTCCTCAAACGGAGTCCCATTCGCGAAGCGGATCGCAAACGACGCCAGGTGCTTGCTCTCATGCATGATCGTGCCGCGGAGCGAGCGACGCCACTCGGCGGGTGACTCGCCGGCGTTGGCGACGCGCGCATAGAAGACATCGTCTTCGTTGCTGGCGCTGAACGTGCCCTTCGGATAGAAGTTGCACGCCGACACGTAGCCGGCGAGGCCGGGCAGCGAGTCGTTCACGTACCGCGTGAACAGCATGGTGATGCGCCCGTCGCCGCCCATCGCGTCATTCATCGCGAGCGGATCGCCGACCTTCGCCAACATGAGCGGATGTTGCACGCGATCGTATTCGTCTCCCACCAGGCGATACTCATCATCCATGGTGCCGGCGCGCACCGCGGCCACGTCCTCGAGCACCACCGACTTGGTGCCCGAGTACACGACACGAGCCCGGATGTCTTTCCCGCTCGAGCAGTTCCCGTACAGCGCCTTCATGGTGACCGTATCGCCCAGCGACAACGGCGCGCGCGCAGCGGTCACGCGCGAACCTCCGGCCCGCATCGATTGC
>JBEBIR010000775.1:0-1998 GCA_040080315.1 Gemmatimonas sp. | reverse complement strand
ATACTTGCCTTGTGCGCGAGCCAGGGAGTCGAGCGAGTCACGCGCGGCGGTAATCGCAAAGCCAATGATGCTGTCGAGTCGTTCGGTGCCGTCGCGCCCCGGGGCGACGCCATTCCCCACCGGTCCCTGCCATACACGCTTGTCAGTGTAGGCCGGCGTGACCCCCTTGAGGTTGGGATCGATCGCTCCGACTCCGTTCCCTGTCCCGCTCGCACCGCCACCGCTGCCGGTATCGGCGCGTGCGACAACTGGCGGCGTGGTCGGCATGTCGACGTTCCCACCACTCACGGCGGCGGGCGCGGACACTGTTGTCGGCGGCCGAGTGGTTGGCCGTACTTGCGGCGTGGGCGTCGCCTTGACCGGCGGTGGCCTGGTGGCGACGTAAGTGACCCGATCCGTCTTCTTCGAGTCCTTTCCAAAATCCAGAAAACCGGAAAGTCCGTGGCCGAACGTCAACAACTGCGCCACGACCACGGCCACGACGATGTGCGCCAGCACGGACACGGCCAGCGCCCGTGGCGACCGCTTGGGACGCTCAACGCCACCCAATCGCGCGCGCTCACGCACACTGGTCCGTCGCGGTGCACCCTGAGGTGTCTGCGCCGACTCGTGATGCGGTGGCTTGGTGCTGGACGGCGGACGGGTCATGGCGGCGAGTTATACCCTTACGTGACGCTCAGGTGCCTGCAACGACGGGATTTGACACGCGACTCAGAAGTCCTGACGCGTTCGAGAGTTCGACGGTGACGATGTCACCCGGAGCCAGCTTCTTGGTGCCAGCCGGCGTACCCGTGGCCACGATGTCGCCGGGCTCGAGTGTGAGGTACTGCGAAATGTACGCCAGCAGCGTGGGAATGGAGAACACCATATCGGCCGCCGTAGCTCGCTGACACTCAACGCCATTCACGGTGGTGACGAGCGAGATGGACGACAGGTCGGCTGGCGCAGGCGCCGGCTGGCCCAGGGGACAAAAGGTGTCGAGTCCCTTGGCGCGGGCCCATTGCCCGTCGCTCTTCTGCAGGTCACGCGCCGACACATCGTTGACGGCGATGATGTGAGAGAGCGCCGCACGCGCCTCGCTTTCTGTGGCGCGCCGTAGTCGCGCGCCCAGCACCAGTCCGATCTCCCCTTCGAATTCGATGTGGGATGACACCGGATGCAGCACGATCGCCTCGCCCGAGCGAATGATGGCCGACACCGGCTTCAGGAATAGCAGCGGCTCCTTCGGCACGACGTTGCCCATCTCTTTCGCATGGTCTGCGTAATTGCGACCAACAAACACCAGTTGCATGACAGAGTATGAAGTAAGGGAGAACTGAGTACTGAGTACTAAGTACTAAGTACTCAGTGCTCTGTATAGAACTTGCGCACTTCCGCCCTACAGCGCGACCAGGGGCCGGAAATTCGCCGGGCGGGTGGAAGACCGGACAGCATTTCACGGCCGTATCGCTTGGTTAACACGCGAGGGTCGCTGATCACTACTACGCCGCGGTCCGTGGCGGTGCGAATCAAGCGACCAAATCCTTGTTTGAGCCGCAGCGAGGCGTGTGGCAGCATGAATTCGCCGAAGGCATTGCCGCCGCGTGCCTCAATGGCCTCGCATTGGGCGGCCACCATCGGTTCGGTTGGCACCCGAAAGGGCAGCTTCGCGATCAGCAGGCCGCGCAACGCATCGCCGGGAACATCCACGCCCTCCCAGAACGTCGCTGTGCCGATCAGCACCGCCCGCCCGCTATCCCGGAATCGCTGCAAGAGCACATCGCGTGGCTCCTCGCCGTGCACCAGCAGCGGCCATCGCGCATCGTAGCCCGCGTCGCGCATCTGCGAGGCCATCTCGCGTACGTCGCGATGACTGGTGAACAACGCGAACAACCCGCCGTCGCTGGCGACAATCAGGTCGCGCAGTTGGTCGCCGACCGCGGCGAGATGGGCGCTCGCGTTCTCGTTGGGCGCGGGCAAGTCGTTCGGGATCACGAGCAGTGCTTGCGTGGGGTACGA
>JBEBIR010000774.1:0-2002 GCA_040080315.1 Gemmatimonas sp. | reverse complement strand
GACCGCCGCGGGCCCTCTTTTCGAGCAACGCATGGAGACTCACGGCGAACCAGGTGTACGCCGTGACCACAGACGGGCAGCGCTTCCTCGTCACCACGACGCCACAGACGTCCAGCGGCGCGGCGCCCTTGACCGTCGTCCTCAACTGGACGGCGACGATCCACAAGTAGGACAGCGCTCGAAGCGGCGCGTCTTCGCGCGAGCAGACTGACACGGTGCTCCCGTGCTTCGGACGGCTGGATGCGGTCGCGCGGTCCAACGGCAACGCCGGCGTGTTCCATACTCAATGGAGTTGTCCCAGATGCCGCGGGGAGTCTTAGTGCGCGGCGAATTCGTCCCAGCACCCACCCGATCGAGTATCGGTCGCGAGCAACGCCGTAGCAGTCTTCTGGCCGCCGGGCCGTTCTGGCTCCACGGTGCGCGACGAGTGGGAGTTGAGACGCGAGAGCCCTTCGCTGAGGCCGCTCCAGCGCTGCCCTACTCGCGCGGATAGCCGAGTTGGAGCGCGCGAGCGATCAGCGGATCGAGAAACGGCGACTTCGCCGAGGCGTACGCTTCGCGCCGATCGGCAGTGTCGCCCACATGTTGTGCGGCCAGGCGTCGCTTCTCGATCGCGTAGGCGTCCCGCTCGGCCGGATGGTCGCGCAGGTAGTCCCGCAATGCGAGGGTGGCGCGTCCGATACGGCTTTCGGGCAGGCACAAGTGCACGTGATGGGTGTGCGGCCATCCGGTTGGGCGATGGAAGAAGGGGTACTCGATGTCGTCCGGCGATGGATGGTGAGTGTAGCCGAGCCGAACGAGTCGACTCACCCAGGCGACAAGAGGGGCCATCGTATCGACGGTGATCTGCACATCAATGATGGGCTTCGCCTCGAGGCCGGGAATGCTCGTGGAACCAACGTGGTCGATCCGAAGCACGCCGGGGCCGCAAGCGCTGCGGAGACGCGCGGCCTCGTCAGCGAAGCTCCCCGGCCACGTCGAATCGTAGGACACCAGTTCGATCATGCGGACAAGGTCCGGGATGCCCACGTCAAGGTCGACTGCGAACAGCGTGGCAGCGGCGTGGGTCGCGACATTCGGCCGCGGGGCCGCCCGCCGTGGCGCCTCTGGCTACATCGATCGCGAGTTGACTTGGGACACCACATCACCCGTACATCACCATCACGCGTGAGCTCGACGGGGCGTTCGCGTGAACGGTATCGAAGGTATTCGTCCACCGGCGGGTTGGAAGCCGACGCTACGCGCCCGGTCGAGCGAGCTGCGAATTCGGCCCGACACTCAGCCATTTCGATGCCGATCTGCACTGAGCCATCCCGAGCCTATTGCGATGGCTCCGCATTGACGATCACGACAATCTCCTTCCAGGATCCGTCCGGTTCCTTTCTCCAGATCTGTATCCCCTTGTTGCGCACCGTCACCGAACCGCCTGACGGATCGGTGGTCGTGACGGAGTTACCCGTGACCACGTAGGCGAGGTCGCCGCCGCGAGCGACGGCTACATCGTCCAAATCCTTGGCCAGCCGGGCAGTCCCGACTTCACCGAAAGCGTCAGCGTCGACAAGGCGCTGGCGTTCATCGGCGTCGATGTGGGCAATGGGTTGCCGGAGATTTCGTCACTCGGCACAGCCTTCACGCTGTCTGGCGTGATCGGCGGCTCGGGCAATATCAGCTTCTCGAACGTCACCATTACAGGCGCAACGCTCAGCGGAATACAGGCAGCAGGCAGCCTCGTCATGGGCGCTCTCTCGCTTACTGACGTTTCGATCAACAATAGCGGCAATTTTGGTGTCGATGTTTCGGCTCCGGCGAATGGTGCGGTCACTTTATTGTCGATCATCGAAACAGCCAGCGGCGCAAGCAGCTTCTCAGGCAACCTGTTCAACGCCATCTTCGTTGACAACGCGGTGCTTGCGGCCACCATTAGCGGCTCAGGTCCGGGAGACCCAATCAGCTTCACCAACAACGGTGACGGCCTTGCAAGTGCAGGGGCGGGCGATATCTC
>JBEBIR010000773.1:0-2004 GCA_040080315.1 Gemmatimonas sp. | reverse complement strand
GACGCTGAAGGCCTGCGCTTGCTGGCCGAGATGATCAACACTAAACCAGACGACGTGTTCCGGTATCAGCAGCTACTTACGGAATTCCTGAAACCGCCGCGTGTGAAAGCGCCGCGACGTTGAGCGTGTTACGGCCGCTTGCGAATGGAATCGGCGAGTTGCACCGGCACCCGCACCCCGTACGGCGACGACCGCGCCACCCGTTTGAAGTACTCATACGCGGCGTCGGCCACTTCGCGAATGGCACGTGTGGTGGCCGGGTCATCGGAGTAGTTCACCATCACTGTGAGCACATACGGGTTGGCCGGCAGCGCAAAGAGTCCCCACGACGTGCCCACACCTTCGACGGTACCGGGCTTCCACGCGACTCTCACGGTGCCTGGCACGCTGGACGGAAACTCGCCGCTCTTGGGAATCTCCAGTATGCGCCGCACGTCGTCACAGTGGGCCTTGGATATCGGCAGCTCGCACGTGTGAATGCGTCGCATAAGCTCCGCCGATTGCGCAGGGGTCGCGATGTTCTCGTTGCCGATCGCGCTTTCCTTCGGCTGAATCATGCGACGCTGCAGCTTGATCGAACCAAGCTCCATCGTTGCCATGGCGCTGTTCACCGCCGGCATGCCCACTTTGGCGATGAGCATGTTCGTGGCCGTGTTGTCCGACAGCACGATCATCAACACCGCCAGATCGCGCAGCGACATCATCGACTGCCCATCGCCAAACCACTGCGACACCCCCGTCCCACCCACCTGATCCGCGGCGCGCACCGGCACACGCTCCGCAAGATTGATCGTGCCAACTTCGGCCTGCCTGAACAGTTCGATGAGCAACGGAATCTTGATCGCACTGCCCTGCGGAAACACCAGCGTGTCGTTCACGCCAAACCGCTCGCCGCTCTTGAGGTCGATCACACCGATTCCCACGACGCCGTCGGTCGTGCGGGCAATCTCGGTGAGACGCGCTCGGAACTTCGCGGTAAGCTGGGCGCGCTGTTCAGGTTGCGCCTCAGCAGGTGACGCGGCGAGCCACCAGAATCCCACGAGAAGAGCGAGGCGCATGGTCCATCCATCGATTGAGGTTGTCTGGGGAATGTGCATTGCGCGATCATGACAGGCCAGCGCAGTTTCCAAAAGAAGAATTGAACCGCGGAGTTCACAGAGTTCGCAGAGTACCGCCGCAGTCCTCTGCGACCTCTGCGAACTCTGCGGTAAAACTTCTTTTTTGTTTGCCTCCGCCCCGATCCCACGGTAAGCTCAACCCATGCCTACTCGCCGCTCTTTCATGAAAGACGCCGCGCTCCTTGGCGCCGCGTCCCTTGCCACCAGTTCACCGGCACTGGCCGTGACCTCCACTAGCGCACTGCCTGAACGCTTCGCTCCCCTGCAGCCGCCCGTCGGCTCCCCGCAGCAGGTAGCGCGCGACGAGGCCTTCTGGAAGCAGGTGGCCGAGCGATATCGCGTGAAGGAGAGCGTGACGAACATGGAGGCCGGGTTCTTCGGCATGATGGCCACACCGGTGCTCGAGGCCTATCACCGCAACATCGATCGCGCCAATCGCGACAGCTCGTTCTTTGCGCGTCGTGAGTTTCCGGCGGCACAGCAAGCGGTACGGGTGCGCGTGGCCGAGTTTGTGGGAGCGAAGCCCACGGAGATCGCGTTCTCACGGAATGCGACCGAGGCATTGCAGGGGCTGATCGGGCAGTACAACAAGCTCAAGGCCGGCGACACCATCATGTACGCCGATCTGGATTACAACGCGATGCAGTTCTCCATGAACGCATTGGCCGCGCGCACCGGCGCGACGTTGGTCAGGTTCGATATCCCCGAGCCCGCGTCACACGCCGCGATTCTGGCGGCGTACACCAACGCGCTCAACGCAAATCCGAAAACCAAGCTGTTGCTGCTCACGCATTGCAACAACAAGACGGGTTTGCTGCTGCCCGTGAAGGACATCGTCGCCATCGCGCGTCCGCGTGGTATCGATGTCGTGGTTGATGCGGCGCAT
>JBEBIR010000104.1:0-9218 GCA_040080315.1 Gemmatimonas sp. | reverse complement strand
GCGGCTCACGGTATCCACGGGACCCACGGCGCGCACGTAACCGCGCTCAAGCCAGAGTGCCCGCGTGCAGAGATCGCGGGTTGCGCTCAGATCGTGCGATGCCAACACCAGCGTGCCACCATCTGCTTTGAACTCCCGCAGGCGCTCGTAACACTGGATCGAAAACTCGGCATCGCCGACCGCAAGGATCTCGTCAAGCAACAGTACATCCGGACGAGCCGAGGTCGCGATGGAAAATGCGAGGCGTGACTTCATGCCGCTCGAGTAGTACTTCATGGGAACGTCGGCAAAATCGACGACACCGGCAAAGTCGAGAATGTCGTCCATGCGCCATTCGACTTCCTGCTTGGAAATGCCCAGTGCTGCCGCGTACAGTCTGACGTTTTCCCGTCCGGTGAGCGTCGGCTGAAACGTCGATCCCAATTCGATGACGGCGACCATGCGTCCCCGACGAATGACCTGCCCACTCGTTGGCGGATACACGCCGGCGATGAGTCGCAGGAGCGTGCTCTTGCCGGAACCGTTTGCGCCGATCAGTGCCAGCGATTCGCCCGCCTCAACCTGAAAACTGACATTGGACAGGTGGTACTTCGAGGATCGGACATGGATCGACTCGCGCCGGAGAGATCGCGTAAAGAACTCCTGCAGCGTCGTCGTTCGATGCTCGTAGTGATAGAATCGCTTCTCGACCGCAATCAACTCGATGGCTGGTTGCGCAGGCGATGCCATGGTCAGACGACTTCCGCAAAGTAGGCGCGTTTCCAGCGAAAAAGCACGAGCCCCACGCTGAACGCGATCAGCGTGGAAATCATCGGCGTCAGCACTTCGGCGAACGTGGGCAAGCGCCCCTCATACACGGTCACATGGTACAGCATCAGCACGCCGGCAAACGGATTCATGGACAAGATCGGCTGCCAGCGTTCCGGCATGCTCGACATCGGGTAGTACACCGGTGAGATCATCGTCAGCATCATCAGTCCCACGGGTACCGCATGCTGAACGTCTTCGAAGAACACGCCGAGGGCGGCAATGGGAAACATGAGGCCGGCCGTGAGCAAGGCGTGCAGCAGCATCACGAAGGGCAGGGCCAACAACCCGATGGTCAGGCCTTCATGGCGTATGGCGGCGAGAACGACCACGACCAACACCATTTCAATGGCGAACTCGATGAACCGTGACACCACGGCGCTGATCACCAGCACGTCGGCGGGAAACGCCACGCTTCGCGTCATGAACGAATGACCGCTGATGAGTCCGGCACTGATCCCGAGGCTATTCAGGGTGAAGACCCAAGCGAAATAGCCACTGATCAGAAATGCCCAATACTGTGGTGTCCGCACGCGGAGGATGACACTGAAGACGGCCACGAGCACCAGGCCGGTCAGCAGCGGATTGAGCAGCGTCCACACCGCGCCAAGGATAGAGCGCTGATATCTCATAGTGAGATTCCGCTCCACGAGCGCGAACAGCAACTCTCGAAAATCCCAGAGTTCGCGCGCATTGTCACGCCATCCCTTGCCAAGGAGGCGCGCCCGTAGCTGAACAGACTGGCTCACAGGATCCCTAGTCGCATGGCTGGTGGGAATGTAAACTCTTACAATCCGTGCGAAACCGAAGCGCACGGGCACGATTCATGCACGCTCGAGACGACAGATTCTGCCCATCGTGACCGATGGGTTCCACTCATCCACACGTCCGCTCGCCGTGCCTTGGCGACGTTCGCTGCGAGGCACGTCGGCATTCGCTTTTCCATTGTCGTTCCAACCTTTCGGCGCAATCACAGTCTGCGCGAGTGCCTGGGGGCCCTCGCGCGACTTGACTATGCGCGAACCGCCTTCGAGGTCATCGTCGTTGACGACGGAAGTCTCGATCCACCCACCGACGAAGTGCGCGGTTTTGAAGATCTGCTGATTGTTCGACTGGTCGTCGTGACGCCGAACGCGGGACCGGCGAAGGCGCGTAACGCGGGTGCCGCGCAGGCCAGTGGTGAATACCTGGTTCTCATGGACGATGACTGCGTCCCTGATCCCGATTGGCTGCGTCGGTTCGACGATCGTCTGCGCGACTTCCCCCGAGCGCTGGTGGGCGGCAGCCTTCGCAACGGCGCGCCGGAGAGTATCTGTGCCGAAGCCAGTCAGCAGCTCGTGGACTATCTGTATCGCTACTACAATTCCGATCACGACAATGCACGCTGGTTCATGTCCGCGAACATCGCGTGCCCACGCGCGGAGTTTCTGTCGATCGGCGGCTTCGGCACGGACTTTCCTCTCGCCGCCGCGGAAGATCGCGACTTCTGTGATCGATGGCGCGAAGCGGGCTATCGGCTGATCATGGCGCCGCGGGCCACAGTCTCCCATGTGCGCCCGATGAGCCTTGCCAAGTTCTGGCAGCAACATCGAACATATGGACGTGGCGCACACCATCTGCATCAGGCACGCAGCCGACGCCGTGTTCGACTGCCCTCGATGGAGCCGTTCGCGTTCTACCTCGGCCTGATGTGGTCGCCGTTCACTGATGGAAAGGGCTGGCGTTCGCCGTTCCTGATGGTGCTGCTCGTCTTGTCGCAGCTGGGATACGCGCTGGGATACTATCCTGAACGACGGCGTGCTCCGCTGCGGACCGAGAAGTCCCGGACAGAGGAGTTCGCCACCAGCGACAGCCCGACGATCTGAGCGCACGTTCGCCGGTCGACGTTACTTCGGCGCGTGACCGAGGAGACCCTCGTCGGCGAGAAACTTTCGGATCGCCTCCGCCGAAACGCGATGAGCAAGCTCGTTCGGATGACCGTCATAGATGGCGTGGACGCGCAATTGTGCCTCGCTGAATGACCGAAGTGCGCTGCCGAGGTCCAGCACGGGGATGTTGGTTCCGCGCAGGCCGATGGTCACCGCGCTATCGAGTCCCGCCCACTCCCGCGTCTCGCGATGCCGAAAGAGAATCACTGCCAACCGAGATCCGCGGGCACTGGCGTCCTGCTCAATCTCGCGGATGCCGCGAACGACGGCCGGAAAATCGGGCGGAGTCGCTTTCGGACGACCGATCGCACTGATCAGTCCCCAAATGCGGGACAATCGTTGAAGGCCGAGGCCACTCGAATCCTTGGCCGCGCCACTTTCAAACTCGGAAGTAAACCGATCATCGTCGGGACTCACCGCGAGGAGCACGACGTTCGGTGAATAATGCGGCGCCAACGCACGAAGAAGGCGCTTCTCGTTTTCTGTCGAGAATCCCAGCATGCTGCAGTTAATAACATCGAATCGATCGCCGGTGCCCTGCCGTGTGCCGGCTTCGTTCAGCATGGTTTCCAGGCGCGCCGAGAAGGTGTCGCCCTGATGCACCCCGACGCCGAACGCATTGCCGTCTCCCAACGCGAGGATGCGCCATGTGCCGGGGCTCGGGACGGTCGGAGAGTCTGCCCCACGGCACCCCTGACTATTGATCTGGTAACTCACCGACAACTCTCGCCGCGCTGGCGCTTCGACGGCCCTGTTGGTCGAGATCGCGCGCATCGTGATGTTGGCAAATTCGACCGGGGAGGCATCCGCACCGAGCTCGAAAAACAAGCGCGCATCGCGATCCGTGGCGGTGGCGCGAAAGGACTCGCTCACGTCTCGCCAGGTGGTATCGAGTCGAATCTCGCGAAAGAGCCCGCGACCATCGAACGGCTTGCGGGCCTGTCCGACGTGGAGAAAGATCGTGCGCACGGAGTCGGCGCGCGCCCGGAAACGTACCTCGTATCGCTCATCAAGCTGCACACGAAGAGGCGCCTGCAGGAGCGCGATGTGCCAGCGTTGCTTGCCCGGCGCGTCGAGAATCTTCACGCGCAAGACACCCCGCTGGTCGGCCGGAAATTCCAGCCGCGCCTGGCTTCCTTCAAACGTCTCCAGCAGCCACCGTCGCTGAAGGGCGTCGGGTTCATCGAAATACCCGCGCGGGTTGTCCGGGTATACGCTCTTGATGAGCGAGTTCGGTGCGAAACGGGCCCCTATCGCGGAGTCCTGAACAACCGTTCCCAACCACTGAACTTTGCCAGCGTTTGGCGCGAAGTCGTCCCGTCCGCCAATCAGGCCCTCGGCGATAACGAACAGCGCCGCCGCCGTTCCTATGCCAACGAACGCGCGCTTGAACTCCGTGGCTCCCACCAGACTCATCGCCGCAGACAGCAGAATGAGCACGTACCCGACGAGCACCGTGAGCTGAGCGATCCTGAATGGAAAATTGGGTGCGGAGGCGAGCAAGTGCGCGACGAAATTCGCACCGATCAGCACCGCGAGCACGGCAACCCATGCCGCGCGCCGTGAGGGCACTCCTTGCAGCAGCCTCGCTGAGAGCAGGGTGAGCAGGGCGAGGGCAATCCCGAGGAGTCGCGACGACGGAAGCGCCAGCGGCAAGAGGAAGAAGGCCCCTTGGAGCACCGCGAACCATATCATCACCCGCAGCGCAAAACTCGCACTGGGTGCGGGACCGAGGGACTGCGTCAAACCATCGCGAACCGGCGTCTTGGAAAGCGCAGGTGTGCGCATGCCGGGAGTCATCCGACGAGCGTTCACAAGGCTCCTCGTTGTAGCGCGAACACCAACCGATACCTCGTCATGATGCGCTGGGGACTTGAGTCGAAGATCATCAGGGTGCGTAGTTGGTACGCTGCCGGAACTGCGGGCCGGTGTCAATGCTTCCGCTTCGCCCTTGCTCCTTGTCCTGCCACGGCCGAGAATCCGACGTTCTGGCTCCACACTTTCCCGGGCCCGCAGATCTGATGAAGACCCTCTCGGTCGTTGTCCCCGTCTACTACAACGAGCGATCCCTCCCCGAGCTCTTCGAGGAGCTGCTCGACGTTGAACGGCAGCTGGCCGAGCGTGACCTGGGCCTCGAGCTCATTTTCGTCGATGACGGCTCGGGCGACGGCTCCTATGCGGAGTTGTTGCGCATCCAGGAAAAGCGACCGGCCACCCGGCTGATCAAGCTGACCCGCAATTTTGGCGGCGTGCATGCCGTGAAGATGGGTTTTCAGCTCGTGACGGGTGACTGCTTCATGATGCTGGCCGCCGACCTGCAGGACCCGCCGGCGATGATCCTGACCATGGCGGACCATTGGCTCGCGGGCTCGAAGTACACCGTGTGCGCCCGCGCGGCACGGAAGGATCCGCTCGCCAAGCGACTCTTTGCGACGATCTACTATCATCTTCTGCGCCTGTTCGTAGCCAGAGATTATCCGGCCACCGGATATGATCTGGCGTTGATGGATCGGGTCATGCTGACCCATCTGCAGACGAGCGCCAAGAATATCAACACGCCACTCTTTGCCTACTGGTTGGGATTCAAGCCAACCGTGTTGACGTACGAGCGCCGCGAACGGCGACACGGGAAGGGTCGCTGGACCTTCGTGAAAAGCTTCAAGTTCATGCTCGATTCGCTGCTGGGCTTTTCGATCGTGCCAATCCGCCTGATCTCCTTCGTTGGCCTGATTGTCTCACTCCTCAGTTTTACCTACGGCGCCGTGGTCATTGTGTCCGTGATGCGCGGCGGATCAATCGTGCGCGGCTGGGCCAGCACGGCGGCGCTGGTCTCGTTTCTCCTCGGTCTCATCATCATCATGCTTGGGGTGATCGGTGAGTACATCTGGCGCATCTTTGATGAAGTCAGCAAACGACCGGAAGCGGTCATCGAGGAGATTCGTTGACAGTCACGGGTGCTGACGACACCATCGACCTGGTGGTGAATGACGGGTCCAGCGCACCTGGACTCGACGTCTTTCATACGCTCGAATTTCAGGCCCTGCATCAGTCGGTCGCGCACCGCACCTTCTCATGTGCGTTCCGCCGCCGTCGATCGCACGCGATACTGGGCGTCGCGCACTTTCACGAATCATCCGAGGGACGCTTCGAAAGTCCGTGGCGCGGATCATTCGGCGGATTCGCCATGGCCCCCGGCGTGCGACTCCCGCCGTCGCAGTTGGATGGCCTCGTGAGCGCCGTCGAATCGTACCTGCGCGATGCCGGCGCCAAGGACCTCACGTTGATCCTGCCGCCGTTGGTCTATCATCCAGATGAAACCTCGGTGTGGATCAACGTGTTGCTCCGCGCCGGATTCTCGATACGCGCCTGCGAGCTGAATCAGGCAATCGCAATCACCGGCGCGTTCACGGACCGTCTCGATGCCGGCAATCGCAAGCAGATTGCGAAAGCGGTTCGGGCGCGCCTGACATGTCGACCGCTTGCTCCCGAGGAGTATCATCTGGCTTACGCCGTCATTGAGGCGAACCGGCACAAGAAAGGTCACCAGCTCTCGATGTCGTGGGCCGCGCTTTGGTCGATGTGCGAGGCTCTCCCGGCTTGTGTGCGCTGCTTCGGCGTACACCGGGACGACGGGGCCCTGATCGCGGCGGCGATCTGTCTGCGCATCAATCCGTCCGTCCTGTACGTCTTTTACTGGGGCGAGATTGGGGGAGTGGAATCGCTGAGTCCCGTGACGCTGCTGGCGAATCACGTGTACAACTACTGCGTTGACGAGCGGATCGCATTGCTGGATCTCGGGACCTCCACGCTGAACGGTGTGCCGAATGAGGGACTGATACGCTACAAGCGTCACCTCGGTGCCGGAGAGTCGCTCAAGCTCACGCTGCACAAGGCCCTGACGTGAGAGACATCGCGCAGTATCAGGCGGCCTATCTCGCCGACTACGAGTTTGAGCGCCACATGGTGCGGTTTCGCCGCCGCACCATCATGACCTGGCTCGCCACGCAACCGCACACGCACATGCTCGAAGTGGGATGCGGCCTTGAGCCGCTGTTCGAGCACGTGGCAGACTGGCAACACTACACGGTGGTGGAGCCAGGAGCCGAGTTTGCCGCACGGGCCCGCCAGCGCGCCCCGGAGGGCCGTGACGTCGAGGTGCATCAGGCCTACCTTGAGGATGCGGGCGCGTTGCTCGCCGGGCAGACATTCGACTGCATCGTTGTTTCGAGCCTCCTGCACGAAGTGTCTGACCCGGCGCGCTTGCTGGCGTCGTTGCGCGCCCTGTGTACCCGCGAGACCCGCGTGCATGTGAACGTGCCCAACGCGGCCTCGCTGCATAACCGACTGGCGGTAAAGATGGGGCTGATCCCCGACATCTTTAGCCGCTCGGCGCTTGCCGAGCGCATGCAGCGCAGCACGACGTACGACCTCACACGATTGTGTGGGGCGATGGAGAGCGCCGGTTTTCATGTGGAGACATCCGGCTCGTTCTTCCTCAAGCCGTTCACGCACGCCCAGCTGAAGGCCATGCTCGCACACCAGATCATCGATGAGAAGGTGCTGGACGCGCTGTACGAAGTGAACGCGGATTTTGAGGGACTCGGCGCCGAGATTTTCGTGAACGCCGTGCCGGTATGACGCACGCAACGCGACGGGTCGCCGTGGTGGGCAGCAGCGTGGCCGCGATGATGGCAACCCTCACGCTTGCCGAGGAAGACTGGCACGTCACGCTGATCACCCCGACGGCGAAGCTCGGTGGCCACTTCGCCGGTCTCTCCGTTGCCGGACACCTCTTCGATGCGGGGATGGTGTTCCTCGAGTTCACCGCGTTCAACGCATCACGTGACGCCGACCTTGCCACCTATCAGCCTGGTCGGCGCAACGATGCCGGACGATTCGTGTCGATCGTCGAGCAGACGCTTTCGCGTTTCGGGAACTGGCGCACCGTCGAGGCACCGCAGATGCGGATTGGCGACCAGATCTATCCTGATATGCTCATTGCCAATGCCCTGACAGCGCTGGCCCAGTTGCCGACGCCGCTGCGCGCGCAGATGGCCCGCGAGCTCGCGGACGCACGCGGGAACACGCGCGCGCAATTCCATCCGCGGCACAAGACCACCGATCCTGAGTTCGCGCAGTATGATCTGGAGACGGTCTCCGTGGCCAATCACGGATACACCTTTCACCACGAATTCATCGAGCCATTCTGTCGCAAGGTGACGGCGGGAACATCGGCATCCCTGGCGGCATTGTATCATCGCATGGCCTGGTTGCCGCTGTACTATCCGGAAACACTCGCCAGCGCATTGGCCGGCGAACCGCCGTCACTGCCAGACACCCGTTTCTCGTACCCGACCAGCGGTACCATCGCGACGCTCGTGCACCAGCTGGAAGCGCAGATTCGTGCGATGCCTCAGGTCAGAGTGCTTGCGGCGCGCATCGATACGATGTCGACATCAACCGATCGGCCTGTGATGAGACTCGCGCCGGACGAGACGGTGACCGTCGATCGTGTGGTATGGGCGGCGGAACCCGAGTCGTTGCTCGCGCTGAGCGGTCTGGAGCTCACGGCGTCACTGGACCGCGCGTCATTGACGCTGGCGTCAGTGCTGGTAAAGGCGAGTGCGCTGCGCGATGCGTTCAGTACATTGCTGCTGCCGGAGGAGACGCACTGGCCGTTTCGGATCACCAATCAGAGCCGTGCGGCGGGGCAACAGGAACCGATGGCGCGGCTCTCGTGCGAATGGAACAGCGCGTTTCTTACGGGCGACGCGGACGCGATGGCGACCCGCACGCGAGACGCGCTGGTGGAGCTTGGTGTCGTGGCGCGCGCTGACGATGTGGCCGACGTGCGCGTGCACGTGTTCCGGGATGCGCTGCCGCTGCCGTCGCCCGCGAACATCGCGCGGTCACTGGCGCGGTCGCAACGCCTGGATAGCCGACTGCCGACCGTGCCGCGCATCGGACCGGCGGCACCGTTTGGCGCGACGTCGCTCAACGATCAGATCATTCAAGGCCTGAAGGTGGGGCGCGAACTGGAGGTGACCGCATGAGCCTGACACGACAGCGCCTGGACGAGATCGCGATCGATTACCACACGTCGGACAACGTGCCCGACAAGTTCATTGAGGATGCGTTGCAGCGGCACAGTCTCGACTGGATCACCGAGCAGTTGGCGGGTGTGGAGCATGTGCTGGAGCTTGGCTATGGCGAGGGGATCGTCACGGACCATCTCGTGCAGATCGGCAAACAGGTCACACAGCTTGAAGGCTCGTCCATTCTCGTGAACAGGGTGCGCGAGCGATACGGAGATCGTGTCCGGTCGGTGCATGGACTGTTCGAAGAGTTTTCGTCCGACCAGCGATTCGATGCGGTCGTAGCCAGCCATGTGCTGGAGCATGTGGACGATCCGGTGGCGCTGCTGACGCGCATGCGGGATTGGGTAAGACCCGGCGGACGCGTGGTGATCATCGTCCCAAACAG
>JBEBIR010000772.1:0-2013 GCA_040080315.1 Gemmatimonas sp. | reverse complement strand
GTGTTGGCCGATCAATTCGACAAGATGTTTGCCCTGCGCGTGGACGTCGCGCGCGAAGCCGGGTTCCCGGACTACCAGCAGTATTGCTTCGCCGCCAAACACCGGTTCGACTACACGCCAGACGATTGTGCGCGATTTCACGAAGCGGTGATCGCCACCGTGACGCCGGCCGTTTCGCGCTTGATGGCACACCGCAAGCGCACGCTGGGTGTGGACACGCTCCGGCCCTGGGATGTCACGGTTGATCTGGATATCACGGAACCACTGCATCCGTTCGACAACGTGGACACGTTCGTGTCCAAAGCGCAGCGCATATTCGACCGGGTCGATTCTGAACTGGGCGGGCGCTTTCGGATCATGGCCGATGAGCGATTGCTCGATCTCGAGAGTCGGCCAGGCAAAGCCCCCGGTGGCTATTGCACCGACCTCTCGTTTCGTGGGCGGCCATTCATCTTCATGAATGCCGTGGGCGTGCCTGACGACGTCAACACGCTGGTGCATGAGGCGGGTCACTGTTTTCACGACTTTGCCACGCACGCGCTGCCGTTCACGTGGCAGCGACGCACCGGACACGAAGCCGCGGAGTTGGCGTCGATGGGCATGGAACTGCTGGCCATGCCGTATCTCGTGACGCCCGACGGGTACTACGCACCCGAACAGGCACGGGTCGCGTGGCTGGAGCATCTGGAGGACGTGCTGGCCAGTCTGGTGCACATCGCGAGTGTTGACGCATTCCAGGCGTGGATCTACACGGATCCTGCTGGTGTTGACCGCGACGCGCGCGATGCGCAGTGGCTCACGCTGCGTTCACGATTCGAAGCCGGTGTCGATTGGTCAGGACTCGAGCGTGAGCGTGTGTCACGGTGGTATCGGCAGTTGCACATCTTCGAGCTGCCGTTCTACTACATCGAATACGGCATCGCGCAGATGGGCGCGCTGCAAGTGTTCCGCAACGCGGTGCGCGACCAGTCCAACGCCGTGGCGGCCTACAAGCGCTTTCTGGCGTTGGGCGGAACGCAATCGTTGCCCGCACTGTACAAGGCGGCGGGTGTCAAGTTGGTGTTCGACGTCGCGACCATGCGCGAGCTGGTGGAGTTCGTCGAGGAGCGCATCGAGGCGCTGCGCGCGGGAGCCGAGTCGCCGTTTCATGGCGTCGTGCCGGCGTAGCCCACTGAGTCCGCACGGAGCCGGGAAACCGAGCGCGTAACGAACACGTATGGCGTGGAGTTCACTTCAACAGGAGTCGCGATGCTGACAGTTCGTCGCGCGGCGATCGCCGCGATGCTGGTGTTGGGCGCAGGCGGTCGTGCCGATGCACAATTGCCGTCGGTGCAGCAGGTGTATGACAAGTATGCGACCGCCGTGGGCGGTCGGGACGCGTGGGCGCAAGTGACCGATCGCGCGGAGAAGGGAACCGCCAATATCACCTTCGCCAACCTCACCGGTTCATACGACCGCTACAATTCAGCGCCAAGCAAGATGCGCATGATCATCGACCTGGGTGTGGGTAAGGTCGAACAGGGCAGCGACGGCGTCGTCGTGTGGAGCGCGCAGCCCGATGGATCGGTGACGCGGATGGCGACGACTGACGAATTGCACGCCGTTGAAGCCAACGCCAACCTCATGGGCGCGGCATTCCTCGATCCCACTCGGTTCGCGAAGGTGGCTGTTGTCGCGATGGAGGACTTCGATGGTGTCTCATGCTACAAGGTGGCCATCACCACGAAGGCAGGTCGCGAGCGGACGGACTACTTTGAAGTCGCGACCGGACTGCGTCGCGCGCAAGTGGTGCAAACACCGGCCGGCGAACAGAAGACGGTATTCAGAGACTACAAGGCATTTGAGAACAAGATGGTGACGACCACACAGGTCCTCACGAACGCGCAAGGCGACATCATCCTGACCGTGGCATCGGTCACCTTCACCAAGAACGATCCGAAGCTCTTTGAGCTTCCGGCCGGTATCGCGAAGTAGCATTCGAACCGAGTACATGAAGAAGAAGCGGGGCAGACC
>JBEBIR010000771.1:0-2013 GCA_040080315.1 Gemmatimonas sp. | reverse complement strand
CCCGCCGCCTGCCGTGTCGACCTCCAGCGCCTCTCGCGACGCCGCGCCCAGCAGCGCATGATCGAACAGAGGGAGCAGCGCCACGCGTCAGCGCAAACCGAGTTCGCCGGCGATCGCCCGCACACCGTCCAGGCGCAGTCCATCCTCCTCGAACACCAGCACGCCCACCAACGCGCGCGCGACATCGTCCGGCAGGCGGTCCGCGCGAAAGGCCTGTATCACCGGACCCATCGCCATGGCGTCGATCAGTCGCGCGTGCGACCATCCGGCATCGAGTGTTGGTTCGCTGTCAAACCCGTGGTGCAACACGTCGAGAAGGGCGCCCGCTCGCGCGCCACGGTAGTGCAGGGCGGGAAGGTCTCCGCCAAAGCTCCGCTCGAACAGCACCTGCCACGCCATCGGACGAGCGCCGTCCGTGCGCTTGCCGGTCGCGACAACGATTCGGGGCGTCTGGGCAACCACGTGCATGCGGCCGACGGCGTCTTGCAGATCGGCGAGAATACGGGCTTCGCGTTGGGCACTCAGTGACAACTCGGGCATGCTTCAATCTTTCGCCCGATCCGCGTTGCAGCTACCCTTGCCGCATATGATCACGCTCTTTCTCGTCGTCTTTCTCGACCTGATCGGATTCGGGATGATCATCCCGGCCTTTCCGTTCTATGCGCGACAGGTGGGCGTCAGTCCATCCTCGGTCATCTTCTTTCTCGGTCTGTACTCGCTGGGCCAGCTCGTGGGTGCTCCCCTCTGGGGAAGCCTCTCCGATCGCATTGGCCGTCGGCCGGTGCTGCTCATTACGCTGCTGGCGAATGTTGCGGCCTCACTGATGTTGGCCTTCTCGACGACGGGAACCATGCTGGCCATCTCGCGCGTCGTGGCCGGACTGGCCGCCGGCAATATTTCGGCAGCGTTCGCCTACACGACCGACATCACCACAGACGAAACGCGGCCGCGGGCACTGGGACTGCTCGGCTCTGCGTTCGGCATGGGCTTCATCCTCGGTCCTGCATTGGGCGGCCTGCTCGCGGGCAGCAATCCCGACGATCCCGGCGCCATTGCCCGCGTGGCCTATGGTGCAGCCACGCTCTCGTTCTTGGCGTTCCTGTTGACCGCGGCGCGACTTCCGGAATCGTTATCGCCCGAGAAGCGTGCGATGGGAGTTGGCGCGCGCCCCAGCATGCTGTCGTTCATCCGTCGGCCATTTCTTCGCGATCTGCTGCTCGCCACGCTGATCGTCGTAGCAGCAGTCGCGTTGTTTCAGACGACGTTTGCGTTGTGGGCCTCCGACAGCCTCGCGGTCGGTCCGCGTGGCCTTGGGTGGTTGTACGGATTTGTCGGAGTGATTTCCGTGGCGGTGCAGGCGGGGTTGATCGGCATGCTCACCAAACGCTTTGGCGCCGCCAGTCTCACGCGCGCCGGCGCGCTGTGCATTGCCCTCGGCATGGCACTCATTCCTCCCGCGCACACGATACCGATGGTGCTTCCAGCCCTCGCGCTATTCGCGATTGGTTCGGCGATGTTCAATCCCAGCATGAGCGGACTCGTCGCCGGAACCGCCGCGCCGCACGAACGCGGCGCGGTGCTTGGTGCCTATCAGGGCGCCGCGTCTCTTGGACGTGTGATCGGACCTTTCGCCGCCAGCGGCGTCGCCCGAATCAGCACACTGTCGTGGCCTTTCGTACTCGGGGCGGCCGTGTCGTTGGCGGGGATGGTCTTGATTCACACGCGGCCAAAGGAGCAACCCTAACCGGTCTTCTCACTTCCCAGCTTTCCTCCAACCCAAGCGCCCGGAATGGGAGCCAGGACGCCCAGCACCACCATGATCATCGGCGACGGAATCATCACGAAGTTCGCAATGGTCGCCGCCAGCAACAGCACGCCCACGGCCAGCGACGGTCGCATCGTCGGCATTCGCACAATCTTTCGCGCGACATACGCGCCGCCCATGGCCGCCACGAAGTAGCCGCCCACCATCACCAGAATCGCACTCAGCGGCGCTTGCGCCATCGCGGCTTC
>JBEBIR010000103.1:0-9248 GCA_040080315.1 Gemmatimonas sp. | reverse complement strand
GTGGAGGTGAGGGGAATCGAACCCCTGTCCGAGACTAGATCGACCTCAGCGTCTACGTGCGTATCCTGTTGATTGAGGTCTCCGTTCACTGGCCAACAGGAAGCCCATGAACAAACAAGTCTACAGTTGTTTCGCTCGACGGCGGCAGACGCACCGCCAAGCTAGCCCAGATTTGCGATACTCACGTGCCGCCCCGGGCGGGCTGCCTCGTGAGCACTGCCAGGTAACCCGAAGGTTACGCGGCGAGCGCCAGGTTGTTGTTGGCGATTGTGATTTTCCCGAGTGTTTTACCAGGTGCTCGAGGACCTGGGCACGCAACCAAAGCTTCACCAACCCCGTCGAAGCCAGTCACCCCCGAACGGCACCTGAAAGATAACCAGGATCGTCCTGCGCCGACAGCGGCACTTCCGCGTCCAGGTATCGGGAAAAGATCCCCTGCACCTCTGAAAAATCGCGCACCTGATGCAGGAGCTTGCGGAGTTCAGCGGAACCGGGCAGCCCTTTCACGTACCACCCCAAATGCTTGCGGAACTCGAGCGCGGCGCCGAGCGGATCAATCTCGTACTCCTGCACCATCCGCGCGTGATCCAGCGCTACGGCGAATCGCTCCGCCACGCCGGGGGTTTCCGGGACCGGCAGACCGGCCAGCAGCGCGCGCGTTTGGTGAAAGATCCATGGTTGGCCAAAACTCCCGCGACCAATCATTATGCCGTCGCAGCGCGTATGCGCGTGCATGCGGACGGCATCAGCGGCGGACTTGATGTCGCCGTTTCCCAGCACAGGAATATCCAGCGCGGCGACGACGCTCGCGATTTCATCCCAGTTCGCGCTGCCGGTATACATCTGCGTGCGCGTACGGGCATGCAAGGCCAATACCCGCGCCCCCGCATCCTGACAGCGCAGCGCGATCGCGACGGGATCTCGCATCTCCTCGCTCCAGCCACTGCGAATCTTGCACGTCACCGGCAGATGCGTCGCTTTCGACACCGCCCGAATGATTGTCTGCACCAGGTCCAAGTCGCGCAGGCATCCCGATCCACCGTTCCGACGCACCACCTTCTTGACCGGACAGCCGAAGTTGATATCGACGAAGTCCGGCTGGAACAGGTCCGTCACAAGGGCCGCCGCTTCCGCCATGGCGTCAGGATCGGCACCAAAGATCTGCACGCCGATCGGACGCTCTTCCTCTTTGAAGCGCAGCTTGCTGACGGTCGCCGGATTGTCCCGGCGGATCCCTTCCGCGGACAGGAATTCCGTGACCACCACATCGGCGCCGTGCCGATGGCACAGTCGTCGAAACGGCGACTCCGACACGCCGGCCATGGGCGCCAGATAGAGCGGAGTCGGATGGGGGGTCGGGAACGGAAACACCTTGCGGGCCATGGAGTTGGAAGCTACTAACGCTGGACGGTCGTGGCAACGAATCGTTTGACACACGCTGTTTACGGGTTACCATACAAGGCTATGGAACTGCGCGAGTTCTTTTCCGAAGATGCCGTCCAGCTTGAGCTTCAGGGCACAAGCAAGGACGAGGTGCTGAAGGAGCTGATCGGGCTCCTCAAGCTGGACGAAAAGTCCGAAGGCATGCTGTTCAAGATGCTGAAACGACGAGAGAATCTCGGCTCGACCGGGATCGGCCGCGGCATTGCCATTCCGCACTGCCGATCATTGGTCGTCAGCCGCTTGCGCGTCGCGTTCGGCCGCAAGAAGTCGGGCGTCGATTTCAAGGCCATCGATGACAAGCCCGTTCACTTCTTCTTCCTGATCGTCGCGCCGCCGTTGGAAGTGTCGAATCAATACCTGCCCGTCCTCGGCAAGATTGCGCAGTTCAGCAAAGAGAGTGACGTGCCTGGCCGCCTGCTGGGCATTGAGACCGCGGCGGAGTTCATGGCGCTACTCGAGGAAAAGCGGGTCTAGCGTCCGTCAGGTTCGGGCGACTCGCGTTCCACCGTGACGCGCGTGATCACGCCCCGCAAGCGAATGACGACGCGCCACGATTGGAGCGTCGCGGCAGCAGCAAGGCCGGCGACGAGTCCGATCCACAGTCCGCGCTCGCGTAGTGGCGTCTGAAACCCCAGGTAGCCACCAAGGGGCACGCCGACGCCCCAGAACGCAATCATGTGCAGCATGGCAGGAATGCGCGTATCGCCGGTTCCGCGCAACACTCCGCTCGTGACGGCCTGCAGTCCATCGAAGATCTGAAACATCCCGGCGAGCGGAATGAGGGTCGCCGCGATGGCGACGGTCGACGCATCGCGGGTGTACAGCGTAGCGAGCCATCCCGGTGCAATGAGAAACACGGCGGCGGTGAGACACATGAAGCCGACACCGCAGACGATGGCCGCCACGGCGTCCCGTCGCGCGGCGTTCACGTCACCTCGACCGATGGCGCGCCCAACGACAGCCGCGGCCGCACCCGAGATTCCGAGCGGGACCATGAACGTCAGCGCCGCCATGTTCAGCGCGATCTCATGTCCCGCCAAAGAGGCGGTACCCATCCACCCCATGAAGAGCGCGGTGAGGCCGAACGCAAAGCTTTCGAAGAAAAACTGCACGCCGATCGGCACACCAATGCGAAGGGTGCGTCGCAATGGCGCCCACGCGGTCGCTTCCGCGCGCCATGGTTTCACATAGTCGCGAAGCGTGGTGGCGCTGAACCACCAGAGCATGGCCGCCATGGACCAGATGGCCAATGCCGTCGCGTACCCTGAACCGCCCACCCCCAGTGCCGGTGCGCCGAGATTGCCGTGGATGAGGACCCAGTTCGCGAACGCATTCACGATGTTCGCCAGTAGAACCGCGGCCACGACTGGTCGTGTGGTGCCCAACGCTTGCAGCGCCTGGCGGACCGCGTTGAACAGAAAGAACGGCAGCATGCCCAAGGCGCGGTGCCGCACATACACTCCGGTCTCGTGCACCACTTCCTCGGGCTGGCGCAGTGCGCGCAGCACCGTCTCACCGGGCATCAGCGCAACCGTGACGATTGCCGAAATCAGCACCGCCATGATGAGGCCGCGCTGGATGCCCTTCGCGGCATCGTCATGCGCTCCCGCACCGACCGCCTGCGACACGACAGGATCGAGGGCAAACAACAACCCGATCCCGAAGATGCTGACATTGAACACATAGAAGTTCCCCAATGCGACCGCGGCAATCGCTGCGCCGCCCAAGCGTCCGACCATCATCGCATCGACCACACCCATCGCCTGCAGTCCTATGTTGATCAATACAATCGGCGCGGCCAGCCGCGCCATGTCACGTAGGTCAGTCCCCCACGCGCGTACCTCGCTCAATTCGTGGCGGACCGCTTGGCTTTCGCGACGAGTTCCCTGGCTTCACGCAGCAAGCGTGGCGCGTCATACGGGATGCCATCCTTGATGGTCCACGCGACGCCTCCCCCCGATCCGGCTGCGGCATCGGCGCGCGGCGGATAGAACACCTTGAGGTCTTCGAGCGGGTTGCCACTTACCACCACCAGGTCCGCGAGGAAACCAGGACGGACGCGACCGAGTCGCGCCTCTTCCTTCAGTATCTTCGCGTTGTTCACCGTGGCGTGCTGCAGCACCTTGATCGGCAGGAACCCGGCTTCCTGCTGCAATTCGAGTTCGCGAATGAGTCCGAACCCGTAGACCTGATAGATGAAGCCAGCGTCCTCGCCAACACCGATGGTGCCGCCCAGCCGCTCAAAATCCTGCAGTGCCTGAAACCAGAACCGATAGTTCTCCTTCCAAAACGCCTCATCGGTGCTGCTCCAGTTCGAAAAATACGAGCCGTGATTTGACGGATCGGGGCGGAAGTATTTCTCGAGCGTCGGATGCAAGTATTCGGAAAACCACGGCTGCGTTTCAGCTCGCTGCAGATCTCGACTCGCCTCGTAGATCTCGAGCGTGGGATTCCACGCGACGTTGCCTTTCACCAACGCCTTCAGCACCTCCTGCAATCGTGTCTGGTCGGCCTCGCGCCACAGTCGACCGGCCCATCGGAAGCGCATCCCCTCGTCGGCGTAGTTGAAGTTCGACGGGAAATGCTGCGCGCCGCCCGGGATGGCCGCATCCGGCACACCGTACCAGTGTTCGATGCTGGTGAGTCCGCCCGCCGCGGCATCCCACGCGTTCGTTTCATCGACGGCCATGTGATGCGCCGTGCCGAGTCCGAGCTTCTTCGCTTCGTCAAGCACCGCCGGATACACGTCCTTGTCCATGCCGAACAGCTTGAGTCCATCGGCGCCTTGCTGTTTCAGGTCGCGCACGCGCTGACGCGCTTCTGCCTCGTTGCGCGGAACAGGCATGTACGCGTAACGCGCGTACACGTACAGACGAGGCGCGGCCACCTCGCCGGCCAGCGACTTGGTGCGCAGGAGAATCGTCTTCGCGGTCTCGCTTGACACGTCACGCACCGTGGTGATCCCCATCCCCAGCCAGAGCTTGAACTGGTAGTCGAGCGGCTGCGCGATGCCGCCGCGTTCCTCCTGCACATGCCCGTGAATGTTGATGAGGCCCGGCGTAACGTATTTTCCGGTGCCATCAATTTCCGCATCGCCCGCGGGCGGTCGACGCGCCGTGCCGTCGCGCAACGCCACGGGATCGAGTGCCACGATCTGCGTGATCTGGTTGCCCTCGATCACGATGTCCTTCGGCCCTTCGGCGGGCGTGCCGTTGCCTTCGATCAGCATCGCGCCGCGAATGACCAGCCGACGGGGGCGTACGCCATGCGATGGCGCGGGTCCGCGCAACGTCGCCGCGGCCCCGGCAACTTGCTGGGCGCGCGCAGGCGCTGTGTCGAGCGCGATACACAGCGCGGACGATGCAACGACGAACACGCGAAGCGAACTGAGTATGCGCATGATCACTCCCACTCGATGGTGGCGGGCGGTTTCGAACTGATATCGTACACGACGCGGTTGACGCCGTCCACTTCGTTGATGATGCGACTCGAGATCCGCGCCAGCACGTCGTGCGGGAATGGATACCAATCGGCCGTCATGCCGTCAGTGCTGGTGACCGCGCGCAGCGCAATCACATGCTCGTACGTGCGTCCGTCGCCCATGACACCGACCGATCGGACCGGCAGGAAGACAGCGAAGGCCTGCCAGATATCCGGATAGAGGCCAGACGCACGAATCTCTTCGAGATAGATCGCATCGGCACGGCGAAGAATGTCGAGCGCGTGGGGCGTGACGTCGCCGAGCACACGAATGGCGAGTCCCGGTCCGGGAAATGGATGGCGTCCCACCATTTCTTCCGGGAGTCCGAGTTCCCGTCCCACATTGCGTACCTCGTCCTTGAACAACTCGCGCAGTGGCTCAATGAGCGCGAACGCCATATCCTTCGGCAACCCACCGACATTGTGATGTGTTTTGATCGTGGCGGAGGGACCACCCTTCACGCTGACGGATTCGATCACATCGGGGTAGAGCGTGCCTTGCACCAGGAACGCGGCTCCCTGCCCTGCCTCTGCCGACGCCGTCTCGAACACGCGGATGAACTGCTCCCCGATGATCCGGCGCTTGAGTTCCGGCTCGCTCACGCCCGCCAAGGCGGACAAGAATCGTTGCTCGGCACGCACGGTGATCAGTTTGATGCCCAGATGCGAACGCATGGTGCGCTCCACCTGTTCGCGTTCATGCAGGCGTAGCAGGCCCGTGTCGACAAAGATGCACGTGAGCTGATCACCGATGGCTTTGTGCACGAGTGCCGCGGCCACACTCGAATCGACACCTCCGGACAGGCCGCAGATCACCTGGCGATCGCCCACCAGTGCGCGAATCTTGGCGACTTCCAGATCGATGAAGTGACCCGCCGTCCAGTCGGCGGTACAGTGACAGACTCCGAACAGGAAATTCCCGATGATCTCCGCACCGCGCACGGTGTGTGCCACTTCCGAGTGGAACTGCAGCGCGTGAATGGGTTTGCTGACGTGTCGGAATCCGGCACACGTTGTGCCGCTGTGGGCAGTGGCGACGTATCCCGGCGGGACCTGTTCGACATGATCGCCGTGACTCATCCAGACCGTCGTGCGTTCGCCAGCGTCGAAACCGGAAAACAGTCCCGCCGGCTCATCAACGATGACGTCGGCGCGACCATACTCGCGACGCCCGGCGCCGACCACGGCACCGCCTTCGAGGTGCGCGATCAACTGCATGCCGTAGCACACTCCCAACACGGGGGCGATGTCCAGCAGTTCGCGCGGAATCGTTGGCGCGCCTTCGTCCGTCACCGAGCTGGGCCCGCCAGACAAGATGATACCATCCGGTTTCCAGGCGCGGATCCACTCGACGGTGCGTGTCGGCGGATGAATCTCCGAATACACCCGTGCCTCGCGCACGCGGCGCGCGATGAGCTGCGTGAACTGCGATCCGCAGTCCAGGATCAGGATACGGCTCCCTGTCAAAACTTCCACTCCGGACCCGTGAGTTTGAGGAACTCGACCGACATCGTATCGAGGTCGAGAATCGCGCCCGACGGCGCGCCATGCAACCAGCCGCACCCTTCACCGGGATTGACCAGCAGTGAATCGCCACGCGCCTTCATCTCCGATACATGTGTAAAGCCATGCACGATGACCTCGTGTCCATCGATCGAGCGTTGATGCACATCGGCGATGTCATGAATCAGCAGCACCGACTTGCCGCCAAGATCGAAACTGTGCGGCGACTCGAAGAGCTCAGCGGCGCCAAAGCCCATCTTGGCCACGGCCTGCAGGGCATCGCGATCCCCGTCGTTCCGGCCAAATACCCCCAGCAGTGGCATGGACCGGTCGTTAAAGGCGCGGAGCGAGAACGGTGAGCAGTAGTCTCCCGCATGCATCACCAGCGAAACCCCGCCCGCGATCATCTGATCGAGCAGTTCCTGAACCGCCGGCACACGATCATGGGTGTCGGAAAACAAACCGATGCGCATCAGGCACTCCTCCATTCGAGGTGCGTTCTCTCGAGCCGCACCAGGTCTTCGTATCGCTCCCGTTCCGTAATTACGGCGAAGCGCGCATCGTCCACCAGCACTTCCGCCGGGCGCGGGCGCGAATTGTAGTTCGATGCCATCGTATAGCCGTACGCACCGGTGGTGCGTACGGCCAGCAGGTCGCCGGCCTGCACGTCCGCCAGCACGCGGTCCTTCGCAAAGAAGTCGCCCGATTCGCAAATCGGTCCCACCACGTCGGCCGTGACTTCGCCGCTGGTCTCCACAACCGGTACGATGTCATGATACGCCTGATACATCGCCGGTCGAACCAGATCGTTCATCCCCGCATCGGTCACGACGAAATCCTTGCCGGCGGCATGCTTGCGGTACAACACGCGCGTCAGCAACACACCGGATTCCGCCACGATAAATCGGCCGGGCTCGAGGAGCAGTTGCAGCCCCGTGTCGCGCGTGGCGGAGATGATGACGGCGGCATAGTCCTCAACGTCTGCGGACGGCGCCCCCGGCGTGTACGGCACGGCCAGTCCTCCGCCCACGTCCAGGAACTCCAACCGATGACCCTGCGCGCGCACCTGCGCCACGACGTCAAGCAGGCGCGGAATCGCGTCTCGCATGGGCTCCGCATTCGCGATCTGCGAGCCGAGGTGCATGCCGAGACCTTTGAGTGCGACATGCGGAAGGGTCAGCGCATGCGCCGCAATCCGCTCGACATCATCGCGAGGGATGCCAAACTTCTGTCCCTTCTCTCCCGTGCGAATGTAGGCGTGCGGGGTGTCGACGGTCACTTCCGGATTGACTCGAATCGCAATGGGCGCAACCACGCCGCGGGCGGCCGCCACCGATTCCACCGCCACCAGTTCTGCCTCAGACTCCACATTGATGAGTCGTACATCGTCCGCGAGCGCGTGCTCAATCTCGCTCACCGTCTTGCCCACGCCGCTGAACACGATATCCTGGCCGCCGAAGCCGGCCTCGCGGGCGCGAAACAACTCGCCCCCCGACACGATATCCACTCCCGCTCCCAGGTCGCGCAGCAGTCGCAAGATGGCGAGGCTGGAATTCGCCTTCATCGCGAAGTGAATATGATGCGGTACGGCGCTGAAGGCGTGCTCCAGTCGCGCGTAGCGCGCGCGAATGGTGTTCGCCGCGTACACATAGCATGGCGTGCCCACCGACGCAGCGATGGTTGGCAACGGCATCCGCTCGGCGTGCATGACACCGCCGACGCGCGGGAAGGCGTCGGTCGTAATGTCGATGGTTGATGCGCTCATCGCATCAGTAGGCGCGAGCCCAGATGACCTCGTGCTTGGCCGGTTCGCCGGTCACCATGCAGGTGCTCGGTGGTACCGGTGAGCGGTATTCGGGATCCGGGATGCAGCGGATCGTGGCCTTCGTCTCTTCCTTGACGCGTGCCTCCACGGCCGGATCGCCGTTCCAGCCAGCGTACACAAACGCCCCAGGGCCGTCCATGATCTCCTTGAATCGTTCGTACGAGATACGCTCGCGAATGCTGTTGGCTTCCAATCGCGCTCGCGCGGCGGCCAGCATGTCCGCCTGAATCTGCTCCAGGATGACCGGCAGGTCGGCCTTCAATTGATCGAACGGCATCGGCCGCTTCTCGCGCGTGTCGCGGCGAACGAGCATGCCGCTGCCCGACGCCAGATCGCGTGGGCCGATCTCCAGGCGCAGCGGGATACCGCGCAGTTCCCAGTGGTAGTACTTGGCGCCCGGCTTGATGCCAATGCGTCCGTCGACGTGCACGCGAATGCGTTCGTGATCCGGGCGCTTGAAGCTGCCCAACTCCTCGGCGATCTCCCTCGCCTTCGCCACCGTCGCGTCGCGTTCGTCATCGGTCTTCCAGATGGGCACGATCACCACGTGAATTGGCGTCAGCCGTGGCGGCAAGCGCAATCCCGCATCGTCGCCGTGTGTCATCACCAATCCGCCAATCATCCGCGTCGACACGCCCCAACTGGTGTTCCAGGCAAAGGCCTGCTCCCCCTGCTCGTTCTGGAACGACAGATCGAACGCCTTGGCAAAGTTCTGTCCGAGATTGTGCGAGGTGCCCGCCTGCAGCGCCCGGTTGTCCTGCATCATTGCCTCGCAGCTATACGTGCGCAGCGCGCCGGCAAAGCGCTCGGAATCGGTCTTGAGCCCCGTGATGACCGGCATGGCCATGTGCCCTTCCATGAACTCGCGATACACGCCGAGCATCCGACGCGTCTCTTCTTCGGCCTCGTCGTGCGTCGTGTGCGCCGTATGGCCCTCCTGCCACAGGAACTCCATCGTGCGCAGGAAGAGTCGCGTGCGCATCTCCCAGCGCACGAC
>JBEBIR010000770.1:0-2023 GCA_040080315.1 Gemmatimonas sp. | reverse complement strand
CCCCTTTTCACGGATCGGTTACGCGGTCCACGAGCCACTCGACGATCGCGTTGAATCGCTCCTGATCGAGCGCGTGTCCGCGATCGACACGCAGCTCGGTGATGAAGTCGCCAGCGACCTTGGCCACGACGTGGTCGGCATCCCGTGAGTACTTGTCTTCTGTACCAGACACGACGAGCGTCGGCCGAGGTCCGATGGTTGAAAGGACGTCGTGCGTGTCGATCTCGCGAGCGAGCCCGGGCACCGTCTCAAACAGGGTGATGCCGGTGTCTTCCCGACGCCGTGTCGCGAAGCTGCACACGGCGCCGCTGACGCATGCGAACTGGCATCGCGCATCGACGGCCGCGTGGTAAAGTGCCGTGTACCCACCATACGAATGTCCGGCCACTCCAACGCGACGCTCGTCTATGTCCGCGGCGTCAAGCAAGACGCTCAGGGCCCGTTGGGCGTCGTCCAGACACTTCCGCATCAGCGTGTCGCCATCGAGCAACCGGTAGGCCATCGCGTTGTAGTGCCGGACCCAATCACGATATTCCGGTTCGACTCCCTGAACCGTTCCCCGTCGATCTTCGAACGTGATGGCGTCGGGGGCCAGGACGGCGAGGCCTCTCCGAGCGAGCGCCGGCCCGAAGGCTTGATACCTGTCGCCCACGTCGCCGGCTACCTCGCTCTTCCCGAAATGGAACTCCCCGTTGTGCTGATGGAAGACAACCACTCCACCGAGGGTTTCTTGATTCGTCGGTGAGAACAGGAAAGCCGGAATGACGTCACCTTCGAGACCCCGGTACTCGATCCGTTCTCGACGGAATCCGCTGGCCTCCCTACGTTCGCCTCGTCGGAACTCCACTGGAACAGGGTCCGCAAGCGCCAGGCGCGCGCGAAGCGTCGAGGCGAGATCGGTCATCATCTGAAATGATAGCCGGAATTCAGCTGGTACGTGCACCACCGCGATTGTACTGGCAGCGTGACGAGGTCGGAGCGATATTCGCTCCGCTTACGGCAGGCCGAGGCGCGACCCTCCGTCCCCACCACGTGAAGCACTTGCACCGCGCGTGCAGTCTCGCACGCTCCATCCCGCGCATGTCGGCAGTTGCAGTCATCGCGTGGACTGGTCTCGCAACCACTCGTCGCGCGCCCGCGACGGCAGCGCTGGCACACCCGCCCGTGTTGCGCAACAGCGCAACGGTGCCGGGCACAGTTGAAGTGACCATTACCGCCGCCGCCGCACGGCGGGCGCTCAAACCCGGGGTTCCCACAGAAGTCTTTGCTTACAACGGCAGTTCGCCTGGCCCCACGCTCGAGCTGACGGAGGGTGATCGCGTCATCATTCATTTCCGCAACGAGCTCGCCGAGGCGACAACGGTTCATTGGCATGGCTTGCACTTGCCGGCGAATCAGGATGGGAGTCCCTTCGATCCGGTGCCGGCTGGCGGACGGCGAGACTACACGTTCACCGTTCCCCGAGGCACCGCCGGCACGTACTGGTATCACCCGCACCTGCACCACCGGACGGGATACCAGATCGCCAAGGGGCTCGTCGGCGCGATCATTGTGAGGGCGCCCGACGATCCGCTTTCGCAGATCAAGGAGAAAGTGCTGATCCTTGCAGACCAGCGCCTCACACCCGACGGTGCGATCGACTTGCCCGATCGCCGCTCTGTCAACGGCCGCATCGACGACGAGAACGGGCGCGAGGGCGACGTGTTCTTCGTGAACGGCCAGGTCATGCCGACGATTTCAATCCGGCCCAACGAGGTTCAGCGCTGGCGCATCATCAATGCCTCGGCCGCACGCGTGTATCGACTCGCCATTCCAAAGCAGACATTCCTTCACGTCGGGAGTGACGGCGGCTTGTTCGAGACTGCTGTCACACAGCATGAGATTGTCGTCGCCAACGGCGAACGCGTCGAACTGCTGGTGCGTGGCACAGGTGCACCGGGTTCGCGGACGATGCTGCAATCGCTGCCATACGATCGCTACATCCCGCAGACGCGGCCGAAAGACTGGAGCCGTGTCATAGATC
>JBEBIR010000769.1:0-2023 GCA_040080315.1 Gemmatimonas sp. | reverse complement strand
AACGAAGGGACTGTGCCGATTGCCGGAGCCGTCGACCGGCGATCTGTTTCTCGATCTCGAGGGCGATCCGTTTGCGGCAGAGGGTGGTCGCGAGTATCTGTGGGGCTTAGTGGCGGCCGACGGGAGCTATCGATCGCGGTGGGCATTTTCAGAGCGCGACGAGCGCAGCGCGTTCGAGTGGGTGATGGACGAGATCGCGGCCGCACTCGTCGTGCATCCCGACATGCATGTGTATCACTATGCGCCCTATGAGCCGTCGGCGTTTAAGCGCATGATGGGTCGGCATGCCACGCGCGAGCGGGAGCTGGACGTGATGCTGCGTTCGGGTCGATTTGTCGACCTGTATGGTGTGGTGCGTCAGGGTTTGCGCGCCGGTATCGAGCGGTACTCGATCAAGAATCTCGAACCGCTGTACGGGTACAAGCGCGATGTCGACCTGGTCGAGGCGAATCGCTTTCTGCGCGTGATGGAGTTGGGGCTGATGACGCAATCGGCGCATGAGGTGCCGATCGAAGTGCGCGATGCTGTGGAGGGATATAACCGCGACGACTGCGTGTCGACGTTGCGGTTGCGTGATTGGTTGGAGGGGTTGCGGGCGGAGCAGATTGTCAGAGGCGTGGAGGTGCCGCGGCCGGTGGCGGAGAGTGGAGAGGCGACGGATGAACTGGACGCGGACGAGCAGCTCGTCGAGGAGTTGCGTTCGCGTCTGCTGCGCAGTGTTCCCGAAGAGCGCATTGATCGTGACGAGGAGGCGCAGGGCAGATGGCTCCTGGCGTACGCCCTCGACTATCATCGCCGGGAAGACAAGGCAACGTGGTGGGAGTTCTTCCGGCTACGCGATCTGGTCGAGGAAGACCTGTTTGACGAGCGCGAAGCAGTAGCGGGGCTCACGTACGTCGGCCGCGTTGGGCCTCAAAAAAGGAAGTGGATTGATCGCTACGCGTATCCGCAGCAGGAAATGGAGTTGGAGCCGGGCGATGACTTGATACTTCAGGACGAGGTAAAACTGGGTGAAGTGTGGGCGGTGGATCGAGTGAACCGCACCATCGACGTCCTCAAAGGCACCAAGTACACCAACCTGCACCCCACCGCGATGTTTGCATTCACCTTCGTGCGCGCGGATGCAATGAAGGGCGCGCTGCTGCGAATTGGTGAAGCGGTTGCCAACGGCGACTCGGAATACGGTTCCGCGCGTGCACTGCTGGCAGGAAGGCCGCCGAGACTGTCATCGGGGCAATTCGCTACGGAGGCGAACGAGGCCGCGCTGGACTTTGCCATTCGCACAGGTCTCTCGTTGGCAGACAGCATATTGCCTATTCAAGGTCCGCCCGGTGCTGGCAAGACCTATTGCGGCTCGCACATGATTTGCGCGCTGGTGCGTGCAGGGAAGAAGGTCGGCATCACGGCCAACAGTCACAAGGTGATTCGCAATTTGCTTGACGCCATACACACTGAGGCGGGCAAGTCTGGCGTGAACGTGAAACTCGCGCAAAAGGCTGGTGGCGACACCGACGCGGCCGACATGCCTCCGCATATCACACTGCTCGCTTCCAACGATGACGCAGCTGACGCGCTATCGAACGGTACCGCAAACGTCGTCGGTGGAACCGCATGGTTGTGGAGCCGGCCAGACATGGCATCGAGTGTCGACGTGCTGTTCGTCGACGAAGCAGGACAGATGGCGCTCCCGAACGCGCTGGCCGTGTCGCAAGCCGCAAACAGCATGGTGCTCCTGGGCGACCCGCAGCAGCTCGAGCAGCCGCGCAAAGGATCGCATCCTGAGGGTGTCGGAATCGCGGCACTGGAGCACGTACTGGCGGGTCATCAGACCGTGCAAGCCGATCGCGGCATCTTCCTACCCGAGACGTGGCGACTGGCGCCGAGTATCGCCGCGTTTACGTCGGAGATGTATTACGAGGGACGTCTCGCGTCGCGTGAGGGTCTCGAGAAACAGTGCATTGCCGGAGTAAGTGGATTGCCGGCCAGCGGGCTCGTGATGGTGCCGGTGGAGCATGACGGCAAC
>JBEBIR010000768.1:0-2025 GCA_040080315.1 Gemmatimonas sp. | reverse complement strand
ATCTGCGGATGTGCGCTTGGCCGTCTTCAGTGCATCAATGCGGACTTCAATTGGTCCCGTGCGTTCGGCCAACATCGCGCGAAACTTGACCGTCTGATTCTGAATGTCCTCGTCCGACAACGTCGCGAGCCGTTCTTCAATCGACACAATGTCGTTGATGATCGGCTGCACGCGACGACGCTCGCGTTCGTGGCGTGTTCCGAAAATGCGACCAATGACCTTGTTGAGCATGCAAACCTCGAGAGGTGACGAAGGGCGCCCGAAGCAGCGGCGTCCGTCGCACTGTCAGGCGCGCGCGGAGACGTCCTCTGCCACCGGGTCCCGGAAATACAATCCGGTGGACGCGATGTAGTCGGCAACGGCATCGGTCACGAAGCCCCGAACGGAGCGACCTTCCCGCACACGTGCCCTGATCTCGGTTGACGACACATCCACCCGGCGAGTCGCCAGATGCTGTACCGGGAATCCCGGCGCGTCGTGCGAATGAGAGTGCGATCCGGTGGCCTCCCCGACGAAATCCCGTCGCAGAATGACCAGTCGCGCCATGGCACACAGTCGCTCCGGTTCCCGCCAGCGCGGTAACGTCGCAACCACGTCCTCTCCCATCAGCAGGTAGAGTTCCGCCAGCGGCCAGCGCCGCTGGAAGGTCTCCACCGTGTCAACCATGAAAGATAACCCGCCCCTCTCGATTTCGATGGGGTCAACCACCACCCCCGACACGCCCGCAAAGGCCCGTTGCACCATGGCCAGCCGATCGGCGGCCGACGCATGTTGCCCTGGCTTGAGCGGTTGCTGCGCCGCCGGCACGATCAGCAGCCGGTCAAGCGACAGCGCGGTGATGGCGTCCTGGGCCACGAGGAGATGTCCCACGTGAGGCGGATCGAAACTGCCGCCGAAAACGCCCAGACGCATGTGGTGACTCGGGGCGGCTACGTCAGCGCGGGCCGGGTCGCGCGTAGGCGACTGGCGATGCGACCGTATCCGGCGGCGTCTTGGCAGGTGTCGCGACTGACTTCTCGGCCGTCGGTGCGCCGCACGCGAGCTTCACATCTGCGTCACCAGGATAGGCCTTCCACATGGCAGAACACGTCTCCGACGCGTCCTCCTTCCAGCGAATCTTCGTGTACAGCTCGTGCAGCCGCAGCCAGGAGAGTCTCGCCGCCTTCGTATTCGGATACGTAGTGACGACGTCCTTGAAGTAGATGATCGCCGGATCAGTCGAGCGACGAACGCGCTGATAATGCACGCCCGTCAGATAGTCCTTCTCGGCGAACCATTCATCGAGCTGCAGAATGCGGACGCGGGCGTCGGCGGTTTCCTTCGCGTCCGGATACGACGACAACAAGGCGCGCAGAATCGATACCGCCTTCTGCCCATTCTCCGGATCGAGCGACGGTCGGCGCCACAGTTTCTGATAGCTGCGGCCAACGCCAAGCATGGACGTCGCGGCGAGGGAGTCGTCGGGAAAGCCGTCAGTCACTCGCTGAAACGCCTGCGCCGCGAGCAACAGTTCGCCCCGCTGCTCATGCGACATGGCCAGATAGAAATAGGCCGGCGCCAGCAGCGGATCGCGAGCAGACAAATCATTCGTCAGCCGTTCAAATCCGATCTGGGCGTTCTCCCAGTTCTTCGCCTGATACTCCAGCAAAGACGCTCGGAAGAGCGCCTCCGGATTCGCGAAGTTCTGCGGCTTGAAGCCACCCGAGCAGGCGGCAAGAGTCGCCACCATGCTCAGGAGGACGAATACGCGCCATTCGAGGCGGGCGGGGCGGAATGCAGAACGACTCATGCTGGGCCTGTTACCCGCACTGCGTATGGTAGGTCCGCTTTCGTGGCACCACAGCGATCAGGCCTCATGCCGTGGCACCGGTCGACCGAAGCGTCGATGCCAGTCCGACCACGCGGGCGCGACCGCTGCGCACCTTGGCCGTGACGTTGCGGGTATCGACGACGAGGGTGGCGTGGTCGACCACGCGCTGGTAGTCCACCCCGGCATGGTCAGTGATGATCACCACCGCATCGGCC
>JBEBIR010000767.1:0-2027 GCA_040080315.1 Gemmatimonas sp. | reverse complement strand
CGCGACTCGCGAGTGGCGCCGTATCTCGGGACGCGCGGCACCTGCGGACGATGAGGGAGCGCGATACGACGAGACGGTATGGACCGCGCGCGGGGAAGACACGTGCGCGATCGTGTATGGTCCATCGTATCAGGCACTCCGTCGGAACATCCGCGCGCTGCATCCGGCGCTTGATGCATGGATGATCGTTGAAGGGTACGGGAAGGTGCTGGGACGGCCGCAGCTTGATCTGGCGCGCCGAGAGTTGTGTGTGGTCGCTGCGTGCGCAGTCGCGCGTCAGGATCGTCAACTGCATTCCCATTTGCGTGGCGCGCTGAACGCGGGTGCATCGGCGTCGGTGGTGTCGGCGGCATTGGCCACGATCGCCGATCTGCTCACGCCGGATGATGCCGCACGGTACGCAGCGCTGTGGGCGAGGGTGCAGGGGAAGTAGCGTGATCGACGCGCGCAGCGCGTCGCAGCATCGGCTGTTCATTGCGGCGCAGGCCGCGTCATCGTCGTCAGGTTGCTCATGTTTGTAGATCGCGTCATCGTCAACGTCGAAGCAGGGACGGGTGGATCGGGCAATTCCTCGTTCCGTCGTGAAAAGTTTGTGGCCATGGGTGGTCCCGATGGGGGCGACGGCGGACGCGGCGGCGACGTGTTCGTGCGCGCCGATCGCAACCTCACCACGCTGCTCGACTACACGTATCGGGACATCTGGAAGGCGGAACGCGGGCAGCACGGCGAGGGTGGCAATCGCACCGGGCGCTCCGGCGAAGATATTGTCCTGCCCGTGCCTGCCGGCACCATCATTCGCGATGCGGACACCAATGAGTTTCTTGGCGAGGTGATGGACGAAGGGGACACGATTCTCGTGGCCAAGGGCGGACGCGGCGGCAAGGGCAACGCGTTCTTCGTGACCGCCACCCATCAGGCGCCGCGGGAATGGCAGCCGGGCGAGGAAGGGCGGGTGCGCAAGCTCGAGCTTGAACTCAAGCTGATTGCCGACGTCGGCCTTGTGGGTCAACCCAACGCGGGCAAGAGCACGCTGTTGTCGGTGATTTCTGCCGCGCGGCCGAAGATCGCGGCGTACCCGTTCACCACGTTGTCGCCCAATCTTGGCGTCGTGCCCCTCAGCGATCACCGCTCGTTCGTGGTGGCTGATATCCCCGGCATCATCGAAGGCGCGCACGAAGGCAAGGGACTGGGTCTGCAGTTTCTGCGACACATCGAACGCACGCGTCTGTTGGCGTTCGTGATTCCGATTGACGCCACCGACTGGCAGGCGGAGTTCGACCAGTTGCGGCGCGAGATTACATCGTACTCCGCGGAACTTGCCGCCAAGCCGTACTGCGTGGTGTTCTCCAAGCTGGACCTGCTGGGCGAGTCGTACATTCCCGACATTGAGGCGAGCGGATCGTTCGGCATGTTCGCCATTTCTGCACCGGGGCGCATGGGACTCGACGCGTTGCTCGATGCCTGGTGGCGGCAACTGCTCGCCATGCGGGCGATCGCTGACAAGTCCGAGCAGGATGTACAGTTCCTCCCGTGATCAGGACAGTGCGCGCGACGTCATCGCGGCGCGCGCGTTGCGAGGCGTAGGCGACGTCGGCTTTTTGCTGGCGATGAGTCAGCACGGTTCGGCACGAACGCTGCTGTCGGCTCAGCCGGTCGACGAGCGTACTGACGCCTACCGACGGGCAGACGATGTCATTGCCGCCACCGACGCGATCGGCGCGTTCACACTCGCGCGGACTGACTCGGCATATCCGCAGAAGTTGTCCGAACTTCACGACGCGCCGACCGTGCTGTTCGGCAAGGGTGCCATGGCAACCGCGGACGGTCCGGCGGTGGCTATCGTGGGAACGCGTGCCGCCTCCAGCTATGGTCTTCGTGTTGCGCGCGCGATCGCGGGCACCTGCGCGCGCGCCGGCGTTTGCGTGGTCAGTGGACTCGCGCACGGCATTGACGGTGCCGCGCACGAAGCGGCACTGGCTGCGGGTGGACGTACCGTTGCGGTGCTCGGCACCGGACTGGATGTGGTG
>JBEBIR010000766.1:0-2027 GCA_040080315.1 Gemmatimonas sp. | reverse complement strand
ACCCACACCCCACCCGCTTTTCGCAACGAGCCACGAGCAATCAAGTCGTCGAGTGTCTGCTCGACGAAGAACGGATTGCCTCGCGTGGCATCGTGCAGGGCCGTGATGAATTCGCCACCAGGCGCGGTATCCACATCGAATCGCTGTGACACCAGTGCGGCCAGCGCCTCAGCGTCGAGCGGCTCAAGTCGAACGTCACGCGCGACGCCCAAGGACCGCAACGACCGCGTCATCGTGCGCAACGACCCGGGGAGCTCGCGCTCCGTTTCGTTCCACGTGCCGACCAGCAGAATGCGTTGACGCGACAACTGTCGCGCGAGAAAGTGGAACAACTCAATGGACGAGCCGTCGGCCCATTGCAGATTCTCGAGCACCAGCAGTAGTGGCTGCCGTTCGGCAAGCCGAGCAAAGAGCTGCAGAATGCCAGCATGCAAACGCACGTGCTGCTCGGCGGCACTGGCGCCGCTGGCACGCGCCTCTGCCGTCGCGCTACCGCCCATCGATGGCGCCAAGGCCGTCAGCACCGCCCGGTCACCACGCGTGAGACGCAACAGCAGGTTGCCATCCATGGCGGCCAGCACCGACTCGCAGGCATCGGCAAACGGCGCGTATGGAATAGCGGTTTCGAGTGCGTAGGCGCGGCCCACCATGACGTGCCACCGGCCATCTGTTGCCGAACGGGCGAGTTCGGACATCAGCCGAGTCTTGCCGACGCCGCCGTCACCACTTACGAGCAGCGCGACACCCTCACCGCGAGCCACCTGCACCCGCAACTGTTCGAGCAGCGCGAGTTCGCGATCACGTCCGACAATCAGCGTCATTCAGAACGCCTGGTTGAATCCGATGTACAAACCCGATGTCCCATCGCGTCCACGCCCGTAGTCGGCGCGCACACCGGTACGCTGACGCTGATCGAGTTGAAAGCGCAGCCCGGCACCGTAAGTGGGCAGCAGACGACGATGGCCCAACGCATCAAGCGCAGGCGCTGAGAGTCCCGCACCGGCGAACAGCACGCCGCCAACACGATGACGCACCGGCGAGCGATACTCTGTTTGCGCTGCGGCCAGCCAACGATCGCGGTATCGACCACGCGCATAGCCGCGCATGATGTCGCTGTTGCCTACCAGTGCCAATTGATCGAACGGCGCAGCGCCATCGATCCCGACGACCTGCACCTGCGTCGCCAACACATGTTCAGTCGCGACCGCGCGATAGTGGCGTGCATCAAGGCGAAGGGTGCCATACGCGTAGTTCGACCACACACCGCTCACGCTGCGCGCGTAGCTCAACTGCAGCCACCGTCCTGCGCGCGGGGCAAACAGGTTGTCGCGAGTGTCGGTCATCACACCGGTCGACCATTCAGTGATCGTTCCGCCGGCGCTGCCCAGCACGCTGCCGGTACGCAGCACACCTGTGGAATCGGGCGCGATGTGTTGATCGAGATGACGGACACCGCCCGTGACATACCACGCGCCTGCCACGCGCTGTTGGAGGGTCAGCGTCATTTCGGTGCCCTTTGGCGTGAAGATTTCCTCGTCTGCTTCAGCCGTCCGGTCACCCATTCCGTAGTAGGGCAACGGAAACTTCTGCCACTGCAGGGCACCGGCGAGGCGACGGTCGTTGCCGCGCGACCAGTGTTCGGCTTCCATCCGGACACGGGTCTGCTGTTTTGCCGTGCGGAGGACGGCAGCGGTGAGCGATGTTGGTCGAGTGGCCAGTTGAGCCGCAGGTTCCCAAACCGCAAACACCGTCGCCCCGAACTGGAAACCGGTTTCCGGTGCCGACGCCACGGCGGGCAGCGGCTGAATGCGTCGCCGGCCAACAGAATCGGCGGCCATGGTGCCGGCAGGGTTGGCGCGCTGCGCATGGACGGAGCTCACACTCACGCTGAGTACGGCAAAGGCGAAAATGGTGCGGAGGCGGATGCTGACGAAGCGAAACACGGCGACACCTCTGGTTGGGGCCGTACAGGCCGACACCAGCAGGATGGTCACCCACCTGTACGTCAGACATACGCCAGATGACGT
>JBEBIR010000102.1:0-9298 GCA_040080315.1 Gemmatimonas sp. | reverse complement strand
CAATAGCACCGTCGCGCAACGACCGGCAGACGATGGGCTGGAGTTTCATATTTAGGTTGACCGTTCCACCACAAGGGTCACGAAGGTCACAAAGAAACATCTTGTTGAACACCCACCTGCAAGGACACTAGCATGCGCGCCAACACGATTCTCGAGACCATCGGTCGCACACCACACGTCCGCATGCAGCGGTTGTTCGACCAGCGCGTGGAGGTATGGATGAAACTCGAACGGGCCAATCCCGGCGGGAGCATCAAGGATCGCATTGCGCTGGCGATGATCGAAGACGCTGAGCAACGCGGCCTCTTGACGAAGGACAGCGTGATCATCGAACCCACGTCCGGGAATACCGGAATCGGGCTGGCCATGGTTGCCGCGGTCAAGGGCTACAAGCTGCTGCTGGTGATGCCCGAGTCCATGTCCGTCGAGCGTCGGCGCATCATGGCGGCCTATGGCGCGACGTTCGACTTGACGCCGCGGGAGAAAGGCATGAAAGGTTGCATCGATCGCGCCAACGAGTTGTTCGCGGCGACGCCCGGTGCCTGGATGCCGCAGCAGTTTGACAATCCGGCGAACATCCGCGCGCATGCCACGACCACCGCACGCGAGATCATGGATGACTTTCCCGAGGGTATCGACTACCTCATCACCGGCGTCGGCACCGGTGGCCATATCAGTGCGTGCTCCGAGGTCCTCAAGCAGCACTTTCCGTCGATGAAGACGCTGGCGGTCGAGCCCGTGAAGTCACCGATCATCAGCGGCGGCGCGCCGGGTCCGCATCGCATTCAAGGGATTGGCCCCAACTTCATTCCCGTGAACCTGCATCGGGAGACGTTGGACGGCACGATTCAAGTCACCGAGGAGGACGCATTCCTGTACACGCAGCGTGCGGTGCGCGAGGAAGGCATCTTTATCGGCATCTCCAGCGGCGGCGCGCTTGCCGCCGTGGCGCAGGCGTTGCCCACGATCGCGGACGGTGCGCGCGTGCTCACCTTCTGCTATGACACCGGCGAGCGCTATCTGTCGATCGACGGCCTGTTTCCCGTTTGACGGAAAAGCACGTTCGTGTGAACGCAACGCGTGAGTCTGTGCGCACGGTGTATGCGACGCATGTGGTGCGACGCGAGCGCACGGGGTCATCGTCGCCCGTGGTCGTGGAGTCCGTTGAAGGACTGTGGTTCACCAAGCTGCGCGGTGCGGCGCAGGGCGTTCCGCCGCTGATCGCGGAACTCATTGTCGGCGAATTGGCCGATCGTGTGATGTTGGCGGTGCCCTCACGCGCATTGGTGGAGGTGCCGGTCGCCATTTCGTCGGCCGACGTGAGTGACGAATTGCGCGACCTGCTGAACGCGAGTGCGGGCTGTAATGTTGGCTTCGAACTGCTTGAGGCGGCGCGCAATCTCACCCGCGCGGAGTACGAGCGCGTGCCGTTGGATATCGCGGCGTCGGTGTTGTGGTTGGACATGCTGGTGCAGAACCTCGATCGCTCACCGGCCAACCCCAACATCATGGTGCGACGTGGCACCTACTGGCTCATCGACCACGGCGCGGCGCTGCCCTTTCAGCATGACTGGAGTGCCGTACGCGAAGACTCCGCGCAGCGGCCGTACGATATCGCCGCCCACGTGTTTGGCTGGGCGGCGCCGGTGCTCTCGTCGGCGCATGAGACCCTGGCATGGCGACTCACCCGCGACGCGATTCACGACGCGATCGCCGTGGTTCCTGATGAATTCCTGAGCGTATTCGGCGGAGAGACAGAACGCCGTCGTGCGATGTACGCGGCGCTCCTATGGAAGCGGCTGCAGTACATGCACGACACGCTCGGCGCGCGCTGAGCAGCTACAGCGACCCCAAGAGGTCGTCGATCGCCTTGCGATCCGCGTCTTCGAGCGATTCAGCGCCGTGGATGATGCGCTGCAGGATATCGATGGCCTCTGCGGCGAGCTCGTCGGGATGCTGGCGGTCCTTGGCGAAGCGCACGATGTGTCCAAGGAGGATCGTCTCGAACGGCATGAGATCATCCTCGTCATCGCCCTCATCGTCGTCCTCGTCGTCATCCAGCGCGTCGTCGTCCTCGTCGTCGTCCTCATCGACCGGTTCGCCCATCGCCTCATAGCTGGGGACACTGGCCTTCCAGGGCTCTGCATTGTGCGCGTCGGCCTCGATGGCGGTGCGGGGCACGAGGGCAAACAGTCGGCACTGCAGTCCCGGCGCCTCTTCGAACGCGAAGAGTCCCAGGCGCACCGGAACATCAAACAAGTGCAAGTCCACGAGACGCGCGATCGCTTCGCGCGGCATGGCGCTGCGCGCGACGAGCCGTCCGTCAATGTACGCAGCGAGCGCAGACGATTCTGGCGCGCGCGCGTCGTCGAGTTGCGTCACCGAGAGATTGACGGCTTGCCGAGTGGTCACGAACACCGCGGCGCGGCCTTCGTGCCCGGATGAGTCGGAGAACTCATCGTTGGAAGAACTGTCAGGAATATCGAAATCGTCGGACGGCATAATGAGCTATCAGGATCCTACGGCAACGTCGTTCACGTCAGTCCGGTCGAAGACATCGCCCAACCAGATGACCACTGGCCACAGCTCCAACAATAGCAGGATGCCGCCCAGGAATGTCGCGAGGGGCAACGCCCAGCCTTCTAGGCCGCGACCCATGACAACGATCAGCAATCCGAGTCCCACCGGAAACACCAACGCCACCGCCGAGACGAGTGTCGTGGCGCCCATGGTGAGCAGGTTCTGCCCCATGGTCTCGAAGCCCCGAGCTTCAGTTCCAAGCTTGACCCAGGCCGGAAAGAGCAGCGCGGTGCCGTTCTGGACCGTGAACATCAGTGCATTGAGGATGGGAATGCCGATGGCGATGGCCAGGAACACGGGGACGCCGGCGCCGACCTTTTCCAGCAGCGCCGGATCCATCGCCGTCATCACCATGGGGACGAGCATCAGGGACCAGATGGTCACCGAGTGCAGCAACGTCACCGCCGCAATCTCGGCCGCAACAATCTGGCGACCGGGCAGCGGCCACGTCTTCAAGATCGATAAGCGCGGCAGGTCGAGGCGCAAATCAAAACGCATCCAGAGCGGGCCTACGAACACGAGCATCACGCCCCACCCGACCGTAATCCCGACGAACAACTCGGCGGCGTCTTCCGAGGCGGAGCGGATGACGATCGCCATGACGACGAGCCCGATTGTGAACGTGATCAGCTGCGAGCGCCATCCACCGCCGCGGATTGCGGCCGCCACGTTCTTCCATGCGACGGCCATCGACCGCGGACCGAAGGAGGGCAGCCGCGGTACGCGCGCGAGCTTCCCTTTGCGTGATCGCGTCTTGCCCATCTGGGAAGACCGGAAGCGCAGCAAGCGTTCGGCGCGATGCTGTGTTGCCTCCAGCGCCGCCTCTTCAAATGACGCATCGAGTCGCACGATCCAGAGGTAGTGCACCAGCAGGATGCCCAGCGCGAACGGCAGCGTGGACCACCAAACCGGCGCGGTCGTTGCGAATATCGGCGCCAAGACGGCGCGCACGGGCCACAGGGCCGCGGAAGGAATCGGCTGTTGCAGTGCGTCGACGATCGCCAGACCGACCGCCTTGAAACCCTGTGCGCTGGTGGCGCGAAGCACGGACATCCGCGAAAGCAGTCCCCACATCACCGCACTCAACAACGCGCCGAACACGAGAATGGGCACCAGACTGCGACGCTGGCCCGGTCGTGCATGCTCAAGCGCATTGGCGCGAACGATGGCGGCGCCGAGTCGATGCAGCGCGAGTACCGAAAATCCGACCCACAGCGCGAGACCGCGGCGCCATCCCTGCGCTGAACTGCCACCGTCACGCAAGAGCACTGTGAAAATGACCGTGTTGAGCAGGATCGCGAGTTGTGTGCGTACCAGCTTGGCGTTCACGAGCGCGCGTCGAGAGACGGGCGCCGGAAACAAGAACTGCACTTCCGCAGGGGCAAACGCGAGCGTGCCGCGATCCGCGCCAAAGATCCACCAGCGCGCGGCAGACACCATCAGGAACGCCGCCAGGACCGGAAGGATCATGCCAGAGTCAACAACGGATGCCAGCGGTCCTCCGCCCGCGCTGCCGTTGCGAAACAACACTCCCCACAAATACAGGATGCCGGCGATGACGGCAGCGATATAGCGAGGGCTGCGGATACGCTTGATCTGCGAGCGCAGTCGATTGCGCGCCGTGTGAGTGTACAGGAACCAGAGCGCCGCCGCGGGCGAGGCGCTGCGGACGTCGGCGCCGTCCCGTGGCGTCATGCGGACGTTGGCTCCGCTGATCCATCACCCGTCAGCGCGATGAACATCTCCTCCAGCGACCGGCCGGCCAACTCGGGATGCGCCACGACGATTTCGGCAATGGTCCCAAACGCCACCGCCTGGCCACGACGAATAACGAGTATCCGCGTACACAGTTCTTCGACCAGGTGCAGCAAGTGCGAACTCAGCACGACGGACGCCCCTTCGCGCGCGCGTGCCGTGATGGTCTCTTTCATCCGACGGATGCCGACCGGGTCGAGACCGGTCAGTGGTTCGTCAAGCAGGACAACGGATGGGCGATGCAGCAGACCGCAGGCGATGGCCAGCTTCTGCTTCATGCCGCGCGACAGCTCTGGTGGCAGCGCATCACGCTTGGGCGTGAGTTCAAGCTCTTCGAGCAACACCGGAATGCGCGGCGCGGCATCCGCAACGCCGTAGAGTCGCGCGACGAACTGCAGGTGCTCGGTCACCGTGAGGTAATCGAACAGTTGGGGTTCGTCGGGAATGAACGCCAGTCGGGCCTTGGCGTCGACCGGGTGCGTCTTCAAGTCAATGCCGGCAATGCGAATCGTTCCGGACGTCGGCTGCAGAATGCCCGCGAGCGCGCGAAGCGTCGTCGTTTTTCCAGCACCGTTCGGACCCACGAGCCCCAGCACTTCACCCGGCGGCACCGTGAACGACAGCGCGTTCACGGCGATCATCTCTCCATACAGCTTGGTGTATTGCTCGACTTCGATCACGGAGTTCCTGGGGTCAGCACAAGGGGGGCGGATAGTGTCACCGTCAATGTCGCCCCGGAGGGCAAACACGTCTCAGTGACAGTATTACGGGCGGCGGCAATCGTGCCAGCGGCTGCACCGCCCGCGGCCCCAATTACCGTGCCCTTTGTTCCGCCCCCCAGTACCCGCCCCAGGATTGCGCCGGCAATGGCGCCGCCAATCACCTTCCCCTTGTCGCCACCCTTTGACACCCGCCGTTCGCTGGTCGCGCCATCAACCTGCACGCTCCCTTCGACCGGAATCAGAACGCCCTCCACTTGAACCGCCTTGACCAAGAAGGCGAACCTCCCTTCGGCGTTGGGCGTCGACATTTCAACCAGAATCGGTGTTCCTGCGGCCAATACCGCGCCGTCCGGAGAGCGAACTTCGTTCGTGAGCGTCGCCACGATGCGATCGCCAGGACGGTTCGTCAGCGAACAGAGCTCCCCACTTGTTCGTCCGGCGAGTCGCGTGCCCGCTCCGAGCGAGCGGCCACCTGCGCCAGATGGAGCACGCGCCGGTGGCGCGCTGATGGGGTTCTCGGACGGTACCGGAGCGTCCGGCGCGGCGACTGGCACGATGACCGACGGCGCCGCGACCTGGGTCCGCTTCGGCATTGATGGCAACGTCGGCGCGCGTGGGGTGCGGACTGGGGCGGGACCCGCGACAACAGTGGGTGGACTCGCGGCGGTGTCCGACAGCGCGAGCGCCATCGGCGGCGGTGCGGACGCCGCCGCCAGCGTGAGATCGCGCGACAACAGAGAGTCGACGGTGGATACGCGAGCGGTCCGATCGCAGCTCGAGAGCGCTGCCACCATGAGCAGCGAGTGCGCCGTTCGCCGAGCCCACACCAACCATGGGTGCGACATATTCCTGTCGATACTCCTGTGGTGAAGCCAAGATCGACAACGGTCGATTGGCTGATGTCCGTATAGACTACGCCACCACGCAGGCTGGCGTTCCGCCACTTCGAGATCGTGACCATACCCGGCTTCAATCCACTGCCGACCGCGCAGACCGTCTACGTGGCGCGACACCCCATATTCGACGGCGGAAACCGTCGGGTGGCGTACGAGCTGCTCTACCGCGCCAGCGCGCAAGCCGTCGACTCGGGTCGGATTTCAACAGACGCGATGTGCAGCGATACGGCACTGCATTCAGTCGTCTCGATTGGACTGGACAAACTGACCGGCGGGGTCGTGGCGTTCGTGAATATCACGCGCGATCATCTGCTGGCTGAGCTCTACAAGGTATTCGATCCCACGACTGTTGTGCTCGAATTGCTTGAGTCGATTGATGGTGAACCGGCGGTGGTGGACGCCTGCGCTCGCGCCGTGGTTGATGGGTATACGCTCGCGCTGGACGACTATGACGGACGCCCCTCGCTGGACGTTCTACTGCCGTTGGTGAAGATCGTGAAGTTGGATGTGTTGCATCGCACCCGTGAAGACCTGGCGCCGATCGTGACTCGGCTGCGCAGTCTCGACCTGACGGTGTTGGCGGAACGCGTGGAGACAGGTGCCATGCGCACGCTCTGTCAGGAATTGGGATGCGAGCTGTTTCAGGGATACGTATTCAGCCGGCCGGAAACACTCGACGGGCGTGCGATTTCGCTGGCACAGACCACGATGCTCAACATCATGGGACTGCTGGGCGACGTCAATGTGACGGACAATGGCCTCGAAGAAGCGTTTCGCTCACACCCCGCCCTGTCATTCGCACTGCTGCGCATTGTCAACTCGGCGTCATTCGGTGCGCGATCGGTCGAATCCATCCCCCACGCCATCCGCCTCGTCGGACGCGAGGCGCTGTCCCGTTGGATGCTGGTGATGCTGGTCGCGTCGGTGGCAACGCAGAGTCCAGTGGCCAATGAAGTCGTGCTGCAGGCGATGAGCCGCGGCCGCTATTGCGAGCTGCTGACCGAGCGCGCCGGCCCTGGAGATCCCGCCGCAAGCTTTATGGTCGGACTGCTCTCGTTCATTGATACGCTGCTGGGACAGCCGATGCTTCGGGTCCTGGAGCAACTGCCGGTCAGCGCGGACATTCGCGATGCGCTCTTGCATGGCACCGGACCCCATGCGGCGACGCTGGCACTCGCCCGAGCCTATGAGGACGGCGCGTGGGCGCAGGTGGACACGTCAATCCTTGACGCCTCCGCGGATCAGGAACCGGCTTTCGCGGCGCTGTATGCCGAAGCCGTGCAGTGGGCCAGGGATCGCCTCAACAACGCGACCCACGGCTGACGGGGCGCTACGGCCGTCCGGTCGTTGGCGCCGTCGGCGTCGTCGACGGAGGCAGAGGCGCTGTCGGAGATTGTGGCAACGGCTTCCCGATATGCGCGACCAGGGAGTCGCGCTTGTTCGCGGCCATGTCCTCAGCCGACGCGTCGGTTGCGTTGACGCGACTGTAGGGCAGGAGTATCGAGATGCGGCGATTAGCCGGGGCCTTCGGATCGTCGATCACGCGCGGATGCTTGTCGGCGTACGCGCGGACCTCGACGATCCGCTCCTGCGTCACACCAACCGTCTCCAGTACGCGCCGCGCGGCGTTCGCCCGATCCGACGAGAGTTCCCAGTTCCCATATCCGCCGTTGACACCAAACGGCGCACTATCAGTGTGGCCTTCCAGCACGACCGGATGCTCCAGCACCGCGAGCTCGGGGCCAATGAGCTGCAAGGCCAGCATGGTCGCGGATTTCATGCGCGACGATCCCAGCGGAAAATAGACGTCGCCCGATCCGCTCTCGACGAGTTCAATGCGCAAGCCATCGGGCGTCAACTGCACGTCGATGAGCGCGTTCAGTCGTTTCAGCGAGTCGCTCTTGGACACCTTGTCGAGAATCTGTGACTTCAGTTGCTCGAAGGACCGCTGTTCGGTCGAACGCACGATCATGCGAAGCTGTGTTTTCTGCACGTTCGACGGCGTGCTGCCGGTGGACAACGGACTTGAGCCGGCGCCATACCCTTTCTTGTAGCCGACCGGATTGGCGAAGTAGCCCTCGATCGCCTGCTTGGTCTTGTCGTCCATGCCGAGAATCCACATCACCATGAAGAACGCCATCATGGCGGTCACAAAGTCGGCATACGCGACTTTCCACGATCCGCCGTGATGTCCGCCGCCGCCTTTGACGACCTTCTTGATGATGACGACTTTCTTGCCGGCCCGGGCCGCCATGATCAGGCCGCCTTCTTCCGGGTCAGATCTTCGAGTTCAGCGAAGCTCGGGCGCTCATGCGGCTCGATGTTGCGGCGCGAGAACTCCACGGCCGTCATGGGTGCATCGCCACGGGCGAAGGACAGGAGCGCGGTGCGAATGCACAACATGTAGTCGTGCTCCGCTTCGATGCGGCTCTCCAGCGCCTTGGCGATCGGCAGGAACACGCCGTAGGCGAGCAGAATGCCGAGGAATGTGCCGACCAGGGCAGCGGCGACCTTTTCGCCGATTTCCGAGGCCGCACCGCCGATCGAGCCCATGGTGACGATAACGCCGAGCACGGCCGCCACGATACCAAAGCCGGGCATCGCGTCACCGACCGTGTTGATGGCGTGCGGCACCAGCATCGCCTCGTGATGATGCTTGTCGAGGTCCACGTCGAGAATCTCGGCCAGATTGTGGTCCTCGACGGTGCCCGTGAGCAATACCTTCAGCGTATCGCACAACAGCGATACGGCATGGTGGTTGCCCGTGAACGACGGGTACTTCTGGAAGATGTCGCTAGTTTCCGGGTTCTCGATGTGCGCCTCGAGTCCGACCAGGCCGTCCTTGCGGGCTTTCTGGAAGATCTCGTAGAGTACCTGCAGCAATTCGGCGTACGCCTTCGCACCATACGGGTTCGGCTTGAGCAACCCGATCATCTGGGCCATGCAAGCCTTGAGCACGGACGGTGGATTTGCCACCAGCAGCGTTCCTACTGCGGCACCGCCGAGGATCAGGAACTCGTTCGGCTGAACGAGCACCATCAGCTCGCCGTGGTGCATGACATAGCCACCGATTACCGAGCCAAAAACGATGACCAAGCCGATGATGAGGAACACGCGGGCAATCCTGAGGTGTGAGTGAGCGAGTCAGCGAGCGGTGAGCAGTCGGGCGCAGCCCGCTGGCTCTCCGTGCATGACGATTTGTTGCGCGGGCTGACACATTCGCTGAGCAACCGACTGGGAACGATCAGCGCCCTGGCCTACATGATCGAGCTCAAGCCGGATTCTCTCGGGACGTCGGCTGCAACGCTTCGTGCTGAGAGCGAGCGCCTGGACGCCCTGCTGCAG
>JBEBIR010000765.1:0-2029 GCA_040080315.1 Gemmatimonas sp. | reverse complement strand
TGAGTAGGGAGTACTCCGTACAAAGTACTCAGTACTCAGTACTCCGTGTTCAGTACTCTCCCCGCCTCCACCATCCCGCTGTCGACGATATGTCCTTCGTCGTCGCGACGGAGCCAGCGACCGACCAGGCGATCGCCGTGAACGCGTGCGTCCACCAGCAGTTGCGCGAGTCGTCCGGACACGGGATCGCGCGCCTCGTCCACCAGCGCGACAAAGGCGCGCGCGGCGCCGTCGAGCAGGCGCGTTGGGGCGGCGTCGTGAGTGCCGATGCGCACCTGCGGTCCGCTGGCCAGCGAAAGTGCGTGTGGAGGCTGCCGCAGCGTGAAGGGCAGGGCAATACCGCCCTGTTCTGAGAGAAGGGCGCCCTCCCAGCATCCGGTGATCGATAGCGCGTCCATGGGCAGTCCTCCGGGTTTCGGCGACGCGTCAACGCATCGCCTGTACGGAATAGACACGTCGAGTACAAAAACCGTTTGTCGGGATGCGAATTGTGACCGCTCCGTGGCACTGGCGTTCTGCTGCGATACCGGAGCACGCCTTGGTAATTGCGGCGCGCGGAGTAGCTTGCTCCCAGTGCTGGGGCCGTTACCTCTCCGCGCGACGCAGCGTCAAAGAGCCAGCGGCACCGAGTGAGCAGGTGCCAGTTCAGAGGTCAATGACATCGCCGGCCGCGCCAATCTTCGCATTGAAACGCGTGCTGGTGACACCCGACGTCCCTACCGGCTTGCCGAGAGGGGCGTCGTGGTTTTCGGAGTAGTGTGAGAACGCTGCGCGGCCGTGTCGAGCCTCGAATGCCTGGCTCCGGGTGATCCGCGTCGAGACCGGATCTCGCCATACAGAGTGTGAACGCTGGTGAGGCCGACGCTTCACCGGATCCCGATCAGTTCAAACTCGGCATACACGCCAATGACCGCGACATTCGACCAACCTCGCATCTATCACATCAGCATCTGGCGATATCTGGTGCTTTGGTGGGCGCTGGGACCGTTTCTGCTGCTGGGGGTGGCATTCGCATTCTCAGCGGACGAGAAGGTCAGACTCGCCGGCATCGTGCTGATGTCCATCATGTCGCTGCTGCTACTGGGTTGGCATTGGCTGGCGCGGAGGTCGTGGCTCGAGATTTCCTCGCGAGGCGTGCGTGTTAATGAATTAGGCGGCGGTCTCGAGGTCGCATGGACAGACATCATCGATCTGCGCATTGACCGCGGCCACGAGGGATTCATCACGGCGCAACCGATCGACACCACGGGAGCTCGTCGTCTGGCAACCACTGCCGGTGCTGTGCAGATGCATGACGCATTGGATCTGCAGTTGATCGGCGAGCAACGCTATGTGCCGATCAAAGCATTCGCGGTGCATTTGCGTCGCGGCGATCTGCGCAGTGCCATTGCTCGGCACGCGCCGCATCTGAACGCTGCACTGGCGACGTTGGATACCACGCCGGTGCAGAGGGATGCTCTGACTCCCGTCACGCGCCGCAGGAACTGGCAGATCGCGGGCATCATCGCGGCGGCCGTCGCGGTCACTCCGGTGCTCATCGTGGCGGGCGAGCGGTCACAGGCCTGGTTCTTCGCGACTGCCAACGCCGGCCTCAGCCCGTTGATCGCGCTCGGAGCGGGATACTCCGCGTGGCGCATGATCAAGGAGAAGAGCTATCTGGTTGGGTCATTGGCAATGCTGTTCTGCCTGGTAATGGCAGGGCGGAGTGTCGTGGCGTGGACGCAGCTCCAGCAGTTGGCCCAGAGCGCACGGTAAGGCCTTTGCGAGAAGGCCGGGGCGCTCCAAGGTTGACAGGAATCCGTCGGTAGTTCTATATTCACGAATATAGATCAAGATCTCAATGAAAAACACACTCCACCCTCTGGACCTAGCGATCGCCCTTCGGCTGGTCGCCGACGGCGCCGCGACCTATGAGCGACTCGAAAACGATCTCGGTTCGAGCCGCAGTCAGGCGCATGCCGCGATTAGACGCCTTCGCCTTGCGGGACTGCTGCGTCCAGACACCATGGTCGTCAATCGGCACCAACTC
>JBEBIR010000764.1:0-2030 GCA_040080315.1 Gemmatimonas sp. | reverse complement strand
GCATCTGCACATCGATGTCGCGGTCGGCGTACTGGTTGATCGAGTGGGCGCTGGCCGCGGCCAGCATGCCGCCGATGAGCGTCGCCACCACCAGCCACGTGCCCGGCCAGCCCTGCTCCGCCAGCACCATCGAGGGCACCGTCGTGATCAGCAGCAGCCAGATGATGTTCGGCTTCGTGAGCGCGAAGTAGACGCGGAACGTGCGCCACGGCCCGCCGCGCCTGCCCTCGAGGGCATCAGCGCCGGCGTCAGTTCGTGCCCGGTTTGCGCGGCTCGGTGATGAGCTTGTTGTCCTCGTCGACCAACGCGAGGCGCTGACCGTCGGGTGAGAAGCGAGGGGCCTCATAGTGCCCCAACTTGGCAATGATCGTCTCCTCGCGACCGCTCCGATCGCGTTGCACGAGCACCCGATTTCCGCCCGCGGCACCAGTGGGCAGATAGGCAAGCGTGCCCGAGGCGGAGATCGATGCCACCGGAAGGTGGTAGCCCGTCATCTCGATGCCATCAAGCACCTTCACCGGCGCACTCGTGATTTTCAGCGACGCGATGTCGAATGTTGCCGCGAATAGCGCGCCGTCGACCGTCGCGTAGATGAGATGACCACTCGGCAGGTACCATCCACGCGCCGCGCCGGGCACCAATACCCGTACCGTCCGCGCCGACAGATCGACGACCCCGAGATCGCCAAGAAAACACGTTGACGACTTGTCGCTCGATCCACAAAGGTTGTACAACGCCGTGTTGCTACCTGGGAGGAGAAACGGTGCCAACCCAGCGACTTTGCTCGAGTCCAACAGCAACGTCGGAGCGCCTCCAGCGTCACTCACACGCCACAACGGTCCCGCGCCCTGCCCGGAATAGAGGATCGTGTGGTCGTCGCCCCACGATGGTGCGCCACGAAAGAGCGCCGTCCCCGTCACCAGCGTGGTGATCGGACCGCCGCTCGCGGAGACCTTCTTGATCTCGCGTTGTCGCGTCAGATAGCCAATCCACAAACCATCGGGAGAGAAGAAGGGCGAGTAGCCGCTTTCTGTGCCGCGAATTGATGTCGTCGTGAACTGATCAAGCGCACGCACGTGCAGCGTCTTGGACGTCGTCGCTCCCTCGCTCGCGAAGTAGGCGAGCTTCGTGCCGTCGGGAGACAAGACGAAGGGCGCGTCGGATGTGGCATTCTGGAGCGATTGTTCGCCGCTCATCGGCATGGTGAACCGCACCACTGGTGCCGATGATGTCGGCTGTCGCCTCATCCACCCTGCGACCGCAGCACTCACCGCGAGCGCTGTCAGTGCCCACGACGCGACCATCACCCCGCGCGAACCAAACACTGACACGCGCGCACCCGTGTTACGACTCGCGTCGCTCGTACTGCGCGCGTTCGTGTAGTTCGTGTCGCGCAGCGCGTCGGCAAACGCCTTCATGTTCTCGAAGCGATCGGCTGACAGCTTCTCGAGCGCTGTCGACAGTGCGGCGGCCACATGCGGCGGAACACTCTTGCGCAGCTTCGTCACCGGCTCGGCGGGCTCGGTGATGATCTTCATGATGATCTGTTGCGCCGTCGCGCCGGTGTGCGGCGGATTGCCGGTCAACATCTCGTACAACACACTGGCCAGCGAATACTGATCGGCCTTGGCCGTAATCTCTTTCTCGGCCGTCGCCTGTTCTGGACTCATGTAGTGCGGCGTGCCGAGGCTGAGCCCCGTCTCCGTCATGCGTCCACCGGCGGCCGCACTCACGGCCAACGCGATACCAAAGTCCATCACCATCGCGCGTCCGTCGTGCAGCAGAACGTTTTCGGGCTTGATATCGCGATGAATCACGCCGTGCCGGTGCGCGTAGTCGAGGGCATCGGCCACCTCACGCGCTATGCGTATCGCCTCCTCCACGCCGAACTGCGACTCACGATTCAACTTTTCGCGAATCGTTTCGCCCTGGATGTAGGGCATCACGTAGAACAGAAATCCGTCGGCCGAACCGCTGTCGAAGAGCGGCAGAATGTGCGGATGGCTCATCGCGGCCGTGGTCTTGATTTC
>JBEBIR010000763.1:0-2032 GCA_040080315.1 Gemmatimonas sp. | reverse complement strand
GTCTGGCGGCCGCCGAGGTCCTCGCGACGAATAGCGTGATGCGCGAACAGGTGAAGGGATACCTGATCCTCGATTCCCTCTCACTGGCCGGGCGGAAAGCGCGCTATGCCGGCAGCAACACGACGGCGATCGTCGACATGCAGAAGCTCGAGCGCGCGGTGCAACGCGAGGTGATGGCGCTTCGCATGCAGACGCTTGGCATCGATCCCGACGTCGGTCGGAAGTTGACGGAGATCAACCTGAACGTGGCGACCGAGCGACTGACGAGGCAGGGGCGAGGCGGATCCGGACAGCTGAGCATCTTCTTCGGACTCGCGGTTGCCATGCTGCTCTACATGTCGATTTTTATCTACGGCCTTAATGTGCTGCGTGGCGTGATGGAAGAGAAACAGTCTCGCGTGGCGGAAGTCGTGATCTCCAGTGTGTCCGCGAGCAAGCTGTTGGCTGGAAAGGTGATCGGTGTGGGCGGCGTGGGCCTCACCCAGTTGCTGCTCTGGCTGGCGATGAGCTTCATGATGTACAAGGTGCGCGCACCGATCCTCGCGAAATTCGGAGCGGCGACCGCGCCGATTTCGTTGCCTAACATCTCATGGAACACCGGCGCGATTGTCCTCGCATTCTTCGTGCTCGGATTCATGTTGTACGCCGCCTTGTTTGCTGCCGTCGGCGCCACGGTCAACAGTGAACAGGAGGCGCAGCAGGCGCAGATGCCGGTGGTGCTGTTGTTGGTAAGCAGCATCATGTTCGCGCAGAACATCCTGTTTCAACCCGACAGCACGCTGTCGCGCGTGCTGAGCCTGCTGCCGTTCAGCGCACCCATTGTCATGCCATTGCGCATGACGGTCGCCCCGGTTGCCGATGGTGAAATCGCCATGGCGCTCGTATCCGTGGGAGTGGGAGCCGCGGTGGCGGTGTGGCTGGCGTCGCGTATCTATCGCGTGGGACTCCTGATGTACGGCAAGCGGCCGACCATTCGCGAAGTGTTGCGCTGGGTGCGCCAGCGATAGTCCCGGATCGCGATTACGCGCCCGGCAGGCGCGGGCGCGACGCGCCCTCAAGCCGCCGTGGCGATTGTCGCTCCTCCAGGATCTGCTCGGCGCGACCAATGACGCGGCGTAGAATCTCCTGTAGTTGATCGTCTCGCTTGCGCACCGTACGACCGAACATCGTTCGACACGCGCCATACACGCTGCCAATCCACAGCGCGATCGCCCCGACGACTATCAGCGGACTGTGCGTGGCAGCGCCCGCCGCCCCGCCAACCATTGCGCTCACGCCCGTGCCGAGACCGATGCCAAGGCCGGCAAACCACTGCCCGGCGGAATTCGTCAGGTCCTCGTACACGCGAACCTGGGTGCGGCCGTTCCGGGATGCCAGGTGCAATTGCAGTGCCCGCATCGTGCCAAAACCCTTTCCCGCCGCGTTGGACGCCGTGTTGATCGTGAGCGATCGACCCACGGCGTTGACATTGACCATCTCGCCCAATGCGCGGCGGACTTCGTCCGCAATTTCCTCGAAGTCGTCACCAGCCAGCTCCCCATCGAACGCGGCCGTGTACTCCAACTTCGTGCGCGACCCAAGAAGGAAATTGGGCCGCTTCTGCATCAGCTCGCCCGCCGTCACCTCGGCCAGTGCCACACGCTGCGCGTGGGCCTTTTCCTGCAGCGCGCGCGCGACGTACTTCTCGTCAATGCCGGCGTCGATCGCCGACGCCTTCACCAGCGCCGCATCGTAGCCGCGCGTCAGCAGTTCCTCGTTGCCGCGCGGCGTAAACGACGGCGGCGGCGTGATGGCGCCGGTGTTGGCCTGCAGCTCAGCGGCTCGCGACCAGACCTGCTGCGCTTCCGTGCTTGAGAGCACAACCTCGGCGCCACGAGCGGCACCGGGGATGATGTACTCGTCTTTGCTTGGGAGCGGCGACTCCGTTCGCGTCAGTTCCCGGAGTGCGCTGCGTAACGCTTCCGCATCCGCGTAGCGATCATTGGGCGACTTGGCCAGCATCTTCGCCACCAACGCGTCCAGTGCCGGTGCA
>JBEBIR010000762.1:0-2032 GCA_040080315.1 Gemmatimonas sp. | reverse complement strand
TCTGGTGGTGGTCGACAAGGCTGCCGGCATGGTGGTTCATCCGGCCCCGGGAAATTGGACGGGCACGCTGGTCAATGCGCTGATGGCCCGCGGTGAGCCCTTGGCCGACGGTGGCGGCGCGGAACGGGCGGGTCTCGTGCATCGACTCGACAAGGACACATCCGGCTTGTTGCTGGTCGCCAAGACCGAAATCGCGCATCGGCGCCTGAGTGCGTCGCTGGCAGCTCGACGAATCACCAGGCGATATGCGGCGCTCACGTGGGGTCACTTGTCGGCCGATTCGATCACCGTTGACAAGCCCATCGCGCGCGACCCGAGCGACCGAACGCGCATGGCGATCGTCCAGGACGGAAGGGCGGCCAAGACCATTTTTGTTCGGTTGGCGCGCTTCGACTCCGTGGACCTGTTACGTGCTCACCTGCACACCGGTCGTACCCATCAGATCCGGGTGCATCTGGCCTCGGTGGGGCATCCGGTGGTTGGTGACGATACTTATGGAGGCGGAGGTGGTCGGCGTCTGTCGACGTTGCCACCCAAGCGACACTTCCTCCATGCGGCGTGGCTGCGGTTCCGGCACCCGACATCTGGAGTGCTGATCGATCTCCGCTCGGCGTTACCGGACGATCTGAAACGATCGCTGGCGGCCCTGAGCGGAATGCCGGAACTCGCTTCGCTTCCAGATCCTCTTGATGAACTCGGATTCTACCAAACCCCAGACGGCGATCCCGCAGTTGACGCCGTCGGCGATACCCCTGTCCCCGACGCCAACTAGCGACGGTTTTGAGGACGACGACGACCTGCGTCCTCGTGTCCTCGTAGTGTGTGTCGGCCAGGTCGAGTACGGCATCCCAGTCGCTCAGGTGCGCGAAGTCTTCCGCGGTGAGCGCGTCACGCAGGTCCCCGGGGCCCCCGTACTGGTTCGCGGCATCGTCAATGTGCGGGGCGCGGTCGTCACCGTGCTGGAACTTTCCGGGCTCTTGGGCTTGCCTCGTGCCGTTACGTCGACGTCGGTCGTCCTGCTGGAGCACGGATCCCGCCTGATCGGGCTGGCCGTGGACGCGGTGCGCGACGTGCGTGTGCAGGAGGTTACCCCGACTGAACCGGTTGAGGCGGCTGAGCACGCGAGTGTCGTGTCACTTGATGCGGTCGCGCTGTGCGCGCCCCATCTGCTCTCTTCCGAGGAGATAGGACAGTGAGCCGGACTGTACTGATCTGTGACGACGCGATTTTCATGCGCACCATGGTGGGGGATATCCTCCAGCAGGCGGGCTTCGAAATCGTTGGGGAAGCGGAGACGGGCGTTCAGGCGGTGGAGAAGTATCGTCTGCTCCGACCCGATCTGGTGACCATGGATATCGTGATGCCGGACATGGGCGGCATCGACGCCGTGCGCGAGATCACGAAGCAGGATCCCACCGCGCGTATCCTCATGTGCAGTGCGATGGGACAACAGGCGCTGGTCGTGGAGGCCATTCAGGCGGGCGCCAAGGACTTCGTGGTGAAGCCGTTTCAGCCCAGTCGCGTGCTGGAAGCGGTCAACCGGGTGCTCGCGGCGTAGGCCGCGCGCTCTCGACCAACTGGTCGACCATGGACCAGGCTCGCTACGCTGAGTTGTTTCGCGCCGAAGCGCGCGAGCATCTCGCCGAACTCGACACGACGCTGCTCGCGTTTGAGCAGCATGCCGACCCGGCGCACGTGGCGACGCTCTTTCGCAGCACGCATACCATCAAGGGCATGGCCGGCGCGATGGGGTATCACGCCGTCGAACAGTTGTCGCACGCGATGGAATCGCTGCTGGATGGCGTGCGGAGCGGCGAATCGCGCGTCGACGGCGATCTTGTCGCCCTGCTGTTTGAGGGCACCGACGCACTGCGGGCCAGTGTTGATGACGCCGTGGCCGGTCGTGGTGACGGATCCACCGACGCGCTGACGCCGCTGTTGCAGCGTCTGGGCGCGCACAGCGAGCTGATGTCGCGACCCACACCTCGCGCGCCCGCTCGCACCAGCGAACCCCTCGCGGGACTGACGCACG
>JBEBIR010000761.1:0-2034 GCA_040080315.1 Gemmatimonas sp. | reverse complement strand
ATGCCGTACGCCGTGATCAGCAAGGACACACCGTCGCTGCTGCCGGAGGGTGCGATCGCGGTGCGCTTTCACTCGATCGGCGGCTGGGGGATGATCACGACGGGAAAGAATCTCGGATCGATCATCGGCGATTTCGGCCAGTTCATCTCCGAACAGAGTCCCAGCTACGGCCCGGATGGCACGCTTGACGAGAAGCTGTTCGTCATGGCCAATCCGAAATACGGATCGGAGAAGAAGGGCGCGCCAACGAACTACTACCTCACGGTGGCCCCGTCGCAGATCAAGGTGAACTGCGAGTTGAACCATGTGGATGTGGTGCTGTGCTGCGATCCCAAGGCGTTCACGCATACCAATCCGCTGGAAGGACTCAAGCGCGGCGGGTCACTGGTGTGGGAGTCCGGGGAGGCGCCGGACGTCGCTTGGCAGCGGATTCCGGCGGAGCACCGTCAGTTTGTGCTGGACAACAACATTCGGGTGTTCATTCTTCCCGGTTTTGACATTGCGCGGCAGGCCACCGATCAGGTGGAGTTGCAACTGCGTATGCAGGGCAATTCCTTCCTGGGCGCGTTCTTCCGCGTGTCGCCATTCCTCAAGTCGTTCGGCATTTCCGAGGAACAGTTTCAGGACGTCGTGCGCAAGCAGTATGTCAAGAAGTTCGCCCGCTTCGGTGACGCCGTTGTGACCTCGAACATGACGGTCATGAATGAGGGGTTTTCGCGGGTCACCGAAATCACGAACGGGCGCGCCGACGATCCGGATCGTTCATCGATGCGCAATCCGATGCTGGCGCCCATCGGCGATCATTACTTCCCGCCCACGGCCGGTTGTGGGTCGTGCGGCGGTGGCGGTGTTCCAATGCCCGTGACGCAGCTCGCGCGCGCGCCGCTGCAGACGATCGCCAAGTTCGATTCCGAGTTCCGCGCCGGGCTTGGCTACAACCAGCCGGCCAGCGCGCTCGCGTCGGTGGGCATCATGGGCGCCGGCACGGGCGCCACGCAATCCAAGTATGTCGCTCGTCGCGAAACGCCGGTGTATATCGCCGAGAACTGCACGCAATGCATGGAGTGCATCGCGGCGTGTCCCGACACCGCGCTGCCCAACACGGCGCAGGAAGTCACGACCGTGCTGCGGACGGCGATAAACAACTACGTAACCGACCCGGCCGATCGTCGCGTGCTGGCGGCGGAACTGGTCGGCTTGGAACAGCGCGCCCGCGTCACCATGAACGCATCGGTCAAGGCCAAGAGCGACCTGCCGTTCAAGGACATCATTCGCGGCGAAGTCACGGCGCTTGCGGGCGTCTCCGATCGTGCCAAGGCGGAGTTCACTGGCATCATTGACAAACTGCCGATGTCGTACAGCAACGTGCCAGCCATCTTTCGCACGGTGGAAACGAAGTCACCGGGAGCGGGTGGCCTCTTCTCCATCTTCGTTTCCGACTTGTGCAAGGGCTGCGGCGAATGCGTGCAGGTGTGCGGCGATCACGATGCATTGCGTATGACGCGCGAGACGGAGGAGCTGAACGCCGATCTCACCACGGCGCAGGTGTTTTCGCGACTGCTGCCGGATACGCCGCAGAAATACCTGGGTCTGTACAGCGATGACGACATCACCTCGTCACGCGACGCGACCCTGCGCAACCATCTGATGGTTCGTCGCAACTACGAAGCGTTGGTGTCCGGTGATGGCGCGTGCGCGGGCTGTGGTGAAAAGAGCATCCTGCGCGCGGTGGCGAGTATCACCGAAGCCTACATGCGTCCGCTGTATCACAAGAAGGCCGATCGGCTTCGCGCCAAGGCGACTCGTCTTGAGTCCGAGGGAGCGGGGAAGCTGGCGGCCCTCAAGGCACGCAGCGCCGACGAGTACGCCCTGTTCCGCAAGACCTTCGCGCATGTGATCGCCGGTCTGGGTGGTGAGAACGACGCCGATACGGCGATGCGCATTGCCGCCTACGAGGCGACGCACGGGGTGATCACCGACGAGCAGCTGATTGACGGGCTCGCGGCCGTGCTGCAGCAGGACGCGTTCAACCAC
>JBEBIR010000101.1:0-9315 GCA_040080315.1 Gemmatimonas sp. | reverse complement strand
CAGTTCAACAAGCGCGGCGGCGGCCATCGCCGCGCCCGCGCCGGTCTCGGCCTGACAGCCACCGACTTCCGCCGCGAAACTGGACCGCGTGGCAACGAACACGCCAATGAGTCCCGCGGCAAGCATCGCACGAACGACGACGTCGTCGGTGCAGCCCTGTGCCTCGGCGGCGGCCAGCGTCGTGGCAGGAAATGTGGCGCATGACCCCGCGGTTGGCGCGGCAACGATCACTCCCATGGAACTCTTCACTTCCATCAGCGCGGTCACGTACAGAATCGCGCGATTGAGAATGCCACCGTCAAGCAACGCGCCACGATTGAGCATCTCGGCAAACCGATGGCTTTGTCGTGGCAGAATGCGGTCATGATACTCGGTTCCCGCGAGCCCCTGTTGCACGCCAGAACGGACAATGGCGAGAATACGCTGCATTTGCGCCAGCACGGCGTCGTGGTCCAACCCGCCGCGCGCGCACTCGTATTCGAGCGCAAAGTCGGAGAGTTTGCGGGTGGCGGGATCCGCGGTGGCGACCATCTCACCGGCGTGCAGGAACGGCACCGAGAGGTCTTTGCGTGATCGCACCGGCAACACGGCATTGAGGTGTCGCACGCGCTGCACGGAGGGCAGCGTGGCGAGCACGTGGTCGGCAACGAATGACTGCGCCGATACCACAACGTGTGTCGGATTCGCGCCGATGATCTTTACGTCGTCAACGTCGTCGCGGGCGGCGAGCAGGACCGCCGCGGCCCGTCCGTCGTCGCGCATGTCGAGAAGCGTAACTACGTAGTCGCCGTACAGCGTGACCGGGGCATTGTCGATCGAAATCACTTCGATCATTCCGCCACCCGTTGACAACGCGATCAGGCGATGCTCGGCCCCATCCTTCGTGAGCGTCAGCCGATACGTGTTCGGATGGTGGTCGTGAAACGTGCCCACACGAATTTCCAACTGTACACCCGCGGCCTTAAGCGCGTCGGCAGATCGCGGGAGTCTCTCGTCGTCGGCATCCCAACCAAGCAACCCGCCACAGAGACCCATGCTCGAGCCCTGACTCTCGTAGGTCGTCGGCAGCGATCCGTCGGTGTCAAACTCGAGAAGCACATGGTCAGGCTGGCCCCCGCACAGATCGCGCGCGAGGCGTCCGATGCGGACCGACGCCGCAGAATGAGAACTCGACGGCCCGCGCATGACGGGACCGACAACGTCGTTAAAGATGCTGGGCGGCAGCGTGGAGGGCATCGCTAGCTCAGTGGAATGGACCGTCGGCAGCGAATTTCACTTCGCGGGCGCGAGTCAGAACATCATGCGGTGCTGTGTTCGTCCAGGCCCGGCCACGCCGCGAGGTTGTAGCGCACCAGCACGCTCAGATAGTGTCGACCCTCGTCTCCATACCGCTCCCGCACCAGGGAAGCCGCTTTCGCGACTGCTGACGCATCGGCATACGGCGGTTCGACACTCTCGGGAATCACCCCGTTGTCGTGTGACACTCCGGCGGCGTCGAGGAATGCGATCTGTATTGCCGGCTCGAGATCCACGTAGAGGAGTTGCAGCAGTTCCAACTCATCCTGGGCCGTTTCCGCGTTCAGTCGCACGACCTCTTTCGCCAACCGTTCAGCGGGCCAGGTAACGAGCGTTGCGGCGCGAAAGCCACCGCCTTTGGCGACCAGTCGCTGCGCGTACATCGCACGGGTCCCTTTGAAGTTGGTCACGGCGTGTTGCACGAGCGCCACGCGTCGAGCGGCTGGGAGGGCGCGATACAGTGAGATCTTGGACATGGCGAGCAAGCTAATGGGACGGATCGGCGATGTCCTGTGGACTCGCCATGGACTTGAGACCCATCCGAAACTCCCACGGGTCGCTGCGGTATACTAGAGCGGCGATTCGGCGGGAATGAGTCGCCGCACTTCTCACTCAACCACGTCAAAACCATGAAGTTGTCTCGTACGATCTATCTCAATGCCGCCGCCGCCGCCACGTTCGCGGCGGCACCCATGATCCTGCCGGCCCAAGGCGGCATGAGCATGCCTGCGCAGGGTGCGCGGCAGGCCCCCGCCTCTCCGCGCGACTCACTCAAGGTCACCATCGCGGGTGCGGACATCGCGGTGAACTACGGACGTCCATCCAAGCGTGGCCGCGAGATCTTCGGCGGTCTGAACGACATGAAGTGGGGGATGGTCTGGCGCATGGGTGCCAATGAGGCCACGGCATTTACCACCAGCAAGGCACTGCAGTTTGGCGCGCACACCGTTCCGGCTGGCAAGTACACACTGTTCGCAAAGCTCGATCAGGCCGGCAAGTGGGAGCTGATCGTGAACAAGCAGACTGGACAGTGGGGAACTGCCTACGATGCGGCGCAGGATTTGGTGCGCATCCCGATGACAGTGACGGCGCTTCCCACCGTGGTGGAGCAGATGGCTCTGACCGTGAAAGCCAGTGGCAAGGGCGGTGAACTGGCGATGGAGTGGGACAAGACGCGCGCGACGGCGGCGTTTACCGTCAAGTAAGCCGTTTCGCTTCAAAGACTTGGGTGATGAGCGCCGAGCGGGTGTCCAGGCAGTAGCGCTGGACACCCGCTCGTCGCTATTCTTAAAGGCTGTCCCTCGCCCGCTGGATCGCGGGCCCTGAGTGCGTCCCGGAGACACCGATGACGCGAAGAGCTCAGGTGCGTCGTGGCGCCATGCGCGTGCCGACGCACTATTCATCGCCAGAGGACCTCGAGATGGCCGTTCGCATTCGTCTCCGCCGTGAAGGGCGGAAGAAGACCCCGATGTACCGCATTGTTGTCGCCGACTCGACTGCTCCTCGCGATGGACGTTTCATCGAGATCATCGGGCAGTACCAGCCGCGCAGCGGCGAGAACGCTCTGAATCTCAAGATCGATCGCGTGAACCATTGGATGGACGTCGGGGCGCTGCCCACGGACACCGTGCGTTCCCTGCTGCGGCGTGCCGGCGTCATGAAGTCCCGTCACGAAGCCCGTCTGGCCGTCAAGCTGCAGGCTGGCGCGGTCGCGATGCCGAACACCGAGGCGTAAGCTGGTTGAGTACGCCGTAGTTGGCCGAGTGCGTCGGGCGCATGGAGTGCGCGGCGCGTGGGCCATCGAGCCAATGACCGATGCGCCGGACGTGATCTTCGCGTCCGGCGTTGTCATTTTTGCCGGCGACCGCGAAGGCGTTCTGGCACGCGACGCGGGCGGCGAACCGATTGCGTTGACGATCGTGGACGGACGGCACATGAACAAGGAATGGCTGGTTCGTGTGCGCGAAGTGACCGACCGCGATCAGGCCGACGTGTGGCGTGGGCGGTACCTGCTGGCCGATGCCGCGCGCCTTCCCGAGCCCGACCCTGACGACGTGTTCGTCTCTGCGTTGATTGGCATGCAGGTGGACGTGGCGGGTCAGGGGACCGTGGGCCGAGTACGCGACGTGTATGACGCACCACAGGGATTGTTGCTGGAGGTGGAGACCGCGACTGGTCGTCCGCTGGTGCCTTGGCATCCGGATATCATCGAGCGTGTGGACGAAGTGGCGCGGGTGATTGTGCTCAGACCGCTCGAGGGGTTGTTGGAGTAGGTTTGGCCCCATGCTGCGCATCAACATCGTGACGATCTTCCCGGAGTTTTTTGCGGCTCCGCTGTCGCTGAGCATTCCGGCGAAGGCGGCAGGCACGGGTGGTGCCTCGTATCGCGTGGTGGACTTGCGCGATTTCACGCACGATCGCCACCGCACGGTGGACGACTATCCGTTTGGCGGCGGACCAGGCATGGTGATGAAGCCGGGTCCGTTTTATGAAGCGGTGGAGTCACTGCAGGTCACTGCGCCGATCGTGTTGTTGTCGCCGCGCGGCAAGCGCTTTGGGCATGCGGACGCGGTGCGATTCGCCGAAGGCACCGAGTTGACGCTGCTCTGTGGCCACTACAAAGACGTCGACGAGCGTGTCGCGCAGCAGCTCGCGACAGAGGAGATGTCGCTGGGCGATTTCGTGTTGAGCGGCGGGGAACCGGCCGCCCTCGCGATCGTCGACGCAGTGGTGCGGTTGCTGCCGGGTGCCATGGGGGATATCGACAGCGCCCGCGGCGATTCGTTCTTCGATCGCGGCATCAGTGCGCCCAGTTATACCCGCCCTGCTGACTATCGCGGAGCGCGCGTTCCCGACGTATTGATTGGTGGCGATCATGCGAAGGTTGCCGCGTGGCGCGATGCGCAAAGTCTGGAACGCACACGCGAGGCGGAGGCGAGGGATCGGCAATCGTGGGCGGAACGCGAGGTGCGGATCGCCGCGCGCGAGAACGCGATTCGCGACGAGGAGCAGGCTCGGGCGGCACAGGCCGCAAAGAAGGCACGCAAACGCAAACTCCCGTGATGACCATGAGAGCTCTGGTGCTCCTCCCCGTGTGGGCGCTGTTCGGCATGCTGCCAATCGTCGTGCCTGCGCAGACGTCGCCGGCCGAATCGGTGGTGGCCATCAAGCGACCCCTCAATCCGTTGCCGGCAGAGGCGGGAAGCGCCGGTGAGACCCGGTTCTCCTTCATCGTGTATGGCGACACGCGCGGTCGTCGCGACGGCGTCGACCCGCAGTACGAGCACTCGCTCGTCGTCGACGGAATGCTCCGCACGATCGCGTCGCTCAAGAACGGACCCGACCCGGTGCGTTTCGTCTTGCAGAGTGGCGACGCGGTGGTGAACGGGCGCGACGTCAAGCAATGGAACGTGAGCTTTGTGGGACTGATCAATCGGCTCACGACGGAAGCGGGCGTTCCGTACTTTCTTGCTCCGGGCAATCACGACGTGACCGCGGCGTCGGACCTGAACAATCCGGGCCGACGCGACGGACTGCGGAACTATCTGCAGGCCATGTCGCAACTGATTCCCGCCGACGGTGCGACGCGTCGTCTGGCGGGTTACCCGACGTACGCCTTTGGGTACGGGAACACGTTTGTCATCGCGTTTGATTCCAACATCGCCGACGACTCTACGCAGTTCGCCTGGATCCGCGCACAACTGGAAGGGCTTGATCGGCGTCGATACACGCATGTGGTCGCGTCATTCCACCACCCGGCGTACTCGTCGGGTCCGCACGGCGGCTCCATCGTCGAACGACCCACGGCTGCCGTGCGAGCGCGGTACATGCCGCTGTTTCGAAAGCACGGCGTGGAGCTACTCGTCACGGGGCACGAACACTTCTTTGAGCACTGGGTGGAGCGCTACCGCGATGCCAGCGGCACGGTCCGCCGCATCGATCAGATCGTGACCGGCGGAGGCGGCGCGCCGCTGTACAGCTATCAAGGCGAGCCGGACCTGCGCGCGTATGTCACGGCCGCCGGAACGGACTCAGTCCGGATGCAACATCTGGTGCGTCCCGGCATGGAACCGGGCGACAACGCCTACCACTACGTGGTCGTGCATGTCGATGGTGCGCGCGTCTGGCTGGACGTCGTCGGTATCGACTGGGGTCGAGGATACCAACCGTACAAGAGCGCGCGCACGTCGTTGAGCGACGGACCTCCGCCGTAACGGATATCAGGCCTTGATGCGCGTGCCTTTCACGGGCGATGGGTCCCTCGGCGGCATCGGCATGCTGGGGATCTCGCGGGCGATACTGCCGGTCATCGCGTCACCGGTTGCCTGAAGCGTCCAGGTAGTGATCGCTTCGGCCGAGTGCATCTGTCCGTCCATGTTGAGTTGCACGGTCTGTTTCTGTACGAGCACGGCCTGACCACTGGTGATGCGGCCGCTGAGCGTGGCGGTTGGCGTTGGGGTGCCGTCGGGACGCGGCGGCTGTTCCAGCGTCGCCAGCAACGAGTCGCCGGACTGCGATATGGTGATGGTGCCTTTGGCCATGATGTTGGTCACGACGTCGTTTTCGACGCGCTGACCACGGGCGTACTCGATCTCCCACTTTCCGACGACGGCGGTTGCCGCCTGAGCGGCTGCGGAGGTCACGCCACCTGACATGGTGAGGAGAATCGCCGCGGTCAGTATGCTGCGCATCATGTGATGTGGTCCGGTGTTGAGGGAGAGACGACGCCTGCTGGTGAGTCACCATGGCTGCCCTGACGGTTGCCACGCGTCCCGATTCGCGCGCTATTCTTCCCCGCATGACCAGAACGAGTGACGTTCTCATCTGCGGCGCCGGGATCGCGGGAATTGCCACGGCCCACGCGCTGGCCGTGCGCGGCATTCGGAATATCACCGTGGTCGATGGGCTGTCGCCACTCACGCTGACCAGCGATAAGTCCACCGAGGCGTACCGCAACTGGTGGCCGGGTCCGGACGACGCCATGGTGCGGCTGATGAACCGCAGCATCGACCTGCTTGAGCAGTGGGCCGATGCCAGTGACAATCGGTTTCTGCTGAATCGACGCGGCTACGTGTATGCCACCGCCGACGAGGCAAAAGGCCGGCAGTTCCTGGCCGACGCGCAACTGGCGGAGAGGCAAGGCGCAGGCGACGTGCGCGTGTATCGACGTGAAGTGGAGGCGGTCGCCTACCAGCCCAGCGCACATACCGGCTACCGGGATCATCCCACCGGCGCCGACCTGTTTCTCGACCCCGCGACCATTCGCGCGCACTTCCCGTTTCTGGCTGATGACGTGGTGGCGGTGCTGCACGCTCGGCGGTGCGGTTGGTTCAGTGGGCAGCAATTGGGGATGTATCTGCTGGAGGAAGCGCGCGCGATGGGCGTGTCGGTGTTGGCCGGACGCGTGGACGCGGTGACGGTGCGCGGGGGACGCGTCGATGCCGTGACGGTTGGATGCGCGGATGGCACGACCGTGCGCATCGCCACGCCGACGTTCGTGAACTGCGCCGGTCCGTTTGCGCGGCAGGTGTCGCAGCTCGTGGGAATCGACCTGCCGGTGTTCTCGGAGATGCATCTCAAGGTGGCGTTCGAAGACACGCAGGGTGTGATCGATCGCAACACGGGCCTCGTGATTCTTGACGACGGGCAAACGTTGACATGGTCTGACGACGAGCGTGCCGAACTTGCGTCAAGCGATGACACGCGGTGGCTCACCGAGCCGATGCCGGCAGGGATTCACTTGCGACCCGACGGATATCGACAGAGTCAGACCGTGTTGATGTTGTGGGACTATCACAGCGCGCATCGCTACGATGCACCCGTGCTGCCGTTGCCTGATGATCCGTTCTATCCGGAAGTCGTGATGCGCGGCATGGTGCGACTGGCGCCGGGCCTGGAGCAGTATCTCGCGCGACTGCCGCATACATCGGTGGACGGCGGGTACTACACGAAGACGGAAGAGAACCGACCGCTGATCGGCCCGCTCGCTGTGGACGGAGCCTATGTGAACGCCGCGTTGTCGGGGTATGGACTGATGGCCGCACCCGCCGCGGGACAGCTGCTCGCCGCGCACATCGTCGGCGGTGCACTGCCGCAATACGCGGCGTCGTTCCAACTCGATCGCTACGCGAATCCAGCGTATCAGGCGCAATTGGCGCAGTGGGGAAGCACAGGGCAACTGTAAACTGAGTACTAAGTACTAAGTACTGAGTACTCAGTACTCAGTACTTAGCTACAGCTGTCCAACCTTTGAGCCCCACTGTTCGACTCGTGCGCGATAGGCTGCGCTCTCGTAGCGCGATGGGAGGAACCACTGCGCATAGTCCGGAAGGGGCTGCTCGGCGACGTGCAGCGACGCCAGTTCGCCGCAGGCATGCGCCGACATCAACCCCATCCCCGACAGCGCGCCGATGACATAGGCACCGGCCACCGGTAGGGGACCAACAAGCGGACGGTTCTCCGGTGTCTTGCAGTAGTAGCCGCCATCGGTGACCGCGGTCGACAGCATCTCCGCGATGTGCGGTGCGAGGGCCGGGATCATACGGGCGCATCCACTCACCACGGTTTCGGCGTAACGCGCGTTGAATACCGGCGGCCACACATACGGTTGCACTTCCGTGTCGTACGTCCAGATGAGGTACAGCTCATCGCCATACACGTGATCAACCGGACGCACGTGCACGCCACCGGGAAGCGCACGACCATCGATGGTGAGTGCATCGGACCAGATGATAAACGGCGCGTCGCGGGGCACTGCGCGGTGCGGATCGCGGACCCGCGTCTTGGCATGCACTTCATGCAGGACGGGTAACTCCAGACCAAGCATGCGTCCGACTTCGTGCAGCGCGGGCCCCGCGGCCACGACGAACCGTTCCGTCTCGATCACATCGCCCGACGCGAGGTGCACGGCGCGCACGCGGCCACCGGTGCTGTCCACGGCGACCACACGGTCACGAACCAGATGCGCCCTCGAGGCCATGGCCTGCTTGAGCAACCACAGGCCGAGTGCGATACCATTCATGGTGCCGGCGCGTCGCACGTGCAGCGCGCCCACGGTATCGGCGGCGAGATACGGGAAGGCACGGAGCGCTTGGTCTCCAATCAGCACATCGGCGCCGATGGGTTGATCGGCAAAGCCTTCGGCGGCGTGCGGTGCATACGGGATCGCGTCGGGATGACGACGCACGGGTCCCATCCCGAATGCGGCGACCTCGCGTGCCGTGGCTTCGAGTTGTGCCAGCTGCGCCGCATCCGACGTCGCGAAGAGATAGCCGCGCCGATTCAATCGAAATGCATTGCCGCTTTCGTGCGCCGACTCCTCCAGCAGATCGATGCTGCGGGAGACCATGCGGAGCATCGTGTCGTCCGGGCCCGGCCACCAGTTCCGGTAGCCCTGTGTGCCCTTGTCGCTGGTAAGCGTGAGCGCTTCACGTTCATCGATGACGACCACGCGACCAATCTTCCGGCGCGCGGCCAGATGGTAGGCCGCGGCGGCGCCGGCAATTCCGGCCCCGCAGATGACGACGTCGGCGGAGGATCGCATGACGGCGTCGGCCTATCCCGCGAGTTCGGTGATCGCGCGCACCAGCGTGTCGAGTTCACTGGTCGTCGTGAACAACTGTGGGCAAATGCGGACCCCTTGCACGCCAGCGCTGTCGATGGCGACGGTCCAGACCTTGTACTGGTCGAACAACGTGGTGGCCAGCTCGCTTGGCTTCATTCCCGCGATGCCGACATTGGCAATCGCCCCGGTGCGCTTGGGATCGCTTGGTGTGAAAAGGTTGACGTTCCGGCGCCCGCGCACCTGCGTCGTCCAGTACTGCTGCAGCCATCGCAGTCGCGCTTCCTTGCGCTGAATGCCAATGCTGTCGTGAAACGCGATGGCATCCAGAATGGCGAGATCGGTATGCACCGGATGCGTGCCGGTGTGATTGAGCTTGGCGATGCTGTCCTGCGGTACCCCCTCATCGCCATACAGTGGCCAGAGTGCCGCGATGCGATCCCGGCGCACATACAGGA
>JBEBIR010000760.1:0-2036 GCA_040080315.1 Gemmatimonas sp. | reverse complement strand
AAGCGTCTCCGGCGGCTGGTCCAGCATCATCCAACAGGCCAGTGACGCAGGCAAACTGCAGGCCATCGACTGGTACACGGGATTCGATCGTCCGCACACAGTGTTTGCGGGCCTGATCGGCGGCGCGTTCCTCGCCATGGCGTCCCACGGTGCGGATCAATTGATCGTGCAGCGGCTGCTCTCCAGTCGCTCGCTGCGTGAGGCGCAACGCGCGCTGATCGGCAGCGGGTTCGTGGTGTTCGTGCAATTCACGCTGTTCCTCATGGTGGGCGTGGGACTCTGGGTGCTGTACGGCGGGAAACCGTTTACCGCGGCCGACCAGATCTTTCCGTCGTTCATTATCGAGCGAATGCCGCACGGCTTGATCGGACTCATCGTGGCCGCAATCGTCGCCGCCACCATGAGCACGCATTCGGGGACCATCAACGCGCTGGCCGCGGCAACCACTCACGACATCTATCTGCCGATCACGGGTCGTAGCGCGGATGATCCGCGGACACTCAAATTCGGCAAGATGTTTGCGCTCGCGTGGGGCATCGTGCTGACGATCGGTGCGCTCATGTTCAAGGAACAGGGCACGCCGGTGGTCGTGATCGCGTTGTCGATCGCCTCGTTCACCTACGGCGGGCTCTTGGGCGGTTTCTCGCTGGGGTTGTTCTGGCGACGTGCGGTCCAGCGCGATGCCATCACTGGCATGAGTGTCGGCATCGGCGTGATGGGGTTCATCGTGTTCGCCAAGCAATTGGTCGCCGCGTTTCCTGATCTGGCCCCCACTCTCGGCGGCGTCGCGACCATTGCTTGGCCGTGGTACGTGTTGATCGGCACATCGATTACGTTCGTCACCGGTATGCTGTCGTCCTTCACACATGCGGCTCCGGTTGAGCCGCGCACCGTTCCGGAGACGCGCGCATGAGCGCTGGTCCACTTGATATCTCTCCACTCGTTGTCGGCATCGACGGCGGCGGCACGCGCACGCGCGTCGTGCTGGCCGATGCCAACGGCACGGTGTTGGCACGCACGGAAGGCGCTGGCACGGCACTGACTCCCGGTAACGAGTCCCACGCGGCCGACATTATCCAATCGCTGATCGCCGAAGTGCTGGAGACTGCGCAACGGTCCGAGACACGTCCGGCCGTCTGTGTGGTTGGTGTCGCCGGCGCTGGTCAGGAGCGCGCGGCGCAAGCCCTGTGGTCGGCGCTGGCGTCGCGACGGGTGGCCGACGACGTGTCCGTGCAAGCCGATGCCACCATCGCGCTCGACGATGCCTTCGGCGACAACGCCGGTATTCTCCTGGTCGCCGGCACTGGCTCGGTCGCGTTTGCGCGATCACCAGAAGGGCGACTGGAGCGCTGTGGTGGATGGGGTCCCAATGTCGGCGATGAGGGAAGCGGTGGCTGGCTTGGCCGCCGAGCGTTGAGTGTGATCACCGCATCGCAGGATGGACGTGAACCGGAGACCGCATTGACTGGTGCGATCCTCACTGCGCTGGAACTGGAGTCATTGGACGAACTCATCCCGTGGGCCGCGACGGCGACGCCGGCGCAGCTCGCGGCGATGGTTCCGGTGATCTGTCAGGTCGCGTCGTCCGGCGACCTGCGCGCGAATGCGCTGATCAGTTTGTGCGTCGAGGAACTGATGTTGCATGTCCGCACGCTCGCGCGGCGCTGTTTCGTGGACGAGCGTACCACCATTCCCGTCGCGCTGGCCGGTGGCCTGATGGCCAAGGGCGCCTTGGTGCGAAAGCGCCTGGAACAGCGGCTCAAGAGCGCCGTGCCCGGTGCGATCGTGCGCGTCGACGATGTGGATGCGGCGCGCGGTGCCGTGCGACGCGCACGGCGTCTCCTGGGTGTGGAAGTCTGACCAGCGAGCGCGCGTCGCATCCAGCGTTGCGCGTCAGCGAAACTCCAGATCCATTCGCTCATCGCTGCTCATGCTGAATTGGGCGCGATGTCGCCAGAGAAACACCAACGAGGCGGATCCGATCGCGACGAGAGATATCGAGGCGATGTTCGCGACCGCACCCTCCAGTCGCAAGG
>JBEBIR010000759.1:0-2037 GCA_040080315.1 Gemmatimonas sp. | reverse complement strand
CTACACGCTTCCGGAGATGGCCGCAGTGTTCAGCGACGTCGCCCGCTTCGACCGCTACCTGGAGATCGAGCTGCTCGCCACCGACGCGCACGCCGTGCTGGGCGTGGTGCCCGCCGGCGATGCGGCGGCCTGCCGCGAAGCCGCGCCAACGGTCGACGAAGCATTCGTGCAGGCAGTCAGCGACCGTGAGGCCGTCACCGACCACGACGTCGCGGCATTCGTCGATGTGGTGCAGGGTGCCATCGGCGCGCCTGCAGGCGCGTGGATCCACTACGGCCTCACCAGCAGCGACGTCGTCGACACCGCGTGGTGCTGGATGATGCGCGATGCATGCGACCAACTCATCGCCGCGAGCAACGAGCTGTTGCGCACGTTGGTGGCATTGGCGCGCGAGCACCGCGACACGGTAATGATCGGGCGCACGCACGGCATCCACGCCGAGCCGACGACGTTCGGTGCGAAGGTCGCGCTGTGGGCGCTGCAGGTGGATCGCGACCGGACCCGACTCGCCGCCGCGCGCGACAGCGTCGGCGTGTGCAAGCTCAGCGGAGCGGTCGGCACGTTCAGCAACATCGACCCTTACGTCGAACAACACGTTGCCGAGGCATTGGGCTTGCGACCCGTGCCGGCGACGCAGGTGATCGCCCGCGACCGCCACGCGGAATTTCTCTACGCGTGTGCGTCGGTCGGCGCCACGATGGAACTGATCGCAGTCGAGCTGCGGCACCTTCAACGCACGGAGTTGCGGGAGGTGCAGGAGGGCTTCAAGCCGGGGCAGAAGGGCAGTAGCGCGATGCCCCACAAGCGCAACCCCATCAGCGCCGAGACGATCAGTGGTCTGTCGCGTGTACTGCGTGGCAACCTGCAGGCCGGGTTGCAGGACGTCGCCTTATGGCACGAGCGCGACATCTCGCACAGCTCGGTCGAGCGCATCGTCCTGCCCGACAGCGCACTGTTGGCGTACTACGTGCTGCGCCGAATGAATCGTCTGCTGCAGGGCCTGCAGGTGTTTCCGGACAGGATGCTGTCCAATCTGCGGAGCAGTTTCGGCCTGGTGTTCAGTCAGCCGGTGCTACTGGGGCTGGTGCAGGCCGGGCTGTCGCGCGACGAGGCCTACCGCATCGTGCAGGAGAACGCCGGCAGGGCATGGGACGAGAGCCGCGACTTCCGTGAGTTGCTGGACGCCGACCCACGCGTGACCGTGCAGTCCGCAGTGCTCGACGACGCGTTCGACCTGCAGCGATCGGTGCGATTCGCTGGTCGTGGCGTCGACGCGCTCGATGAGTTGCGAGCCGACGAAACCGCCATCTAAGACGCGCGGCTGATGCCGGCGGCCTTCAGGACGGCGGGGGCCACGCCGACGGCGCGCCACGCCGCGTAGGAGACGCCAGTGCGTTGGCCGTACGACTTCGCCACCTTCACGAACGCGCTCTCGAGCGCGGTGAGATCGACCGAGCTACCCATCGCTGACTTCTCTGCCGTGAGATCGAGGCGTTCCTGAATGAGGCGCAGCTCTTTCACCGGGTCGGCACCGGCCAGTTCGCCTTCGATGGCTGCCAACCGCTTGGCGATGGAGTCGGGCGTACGCTTGCGGCCGCGGGCAGGCTTGTTGGCTCGCAAACCTTCCAGGTAATCGCGCACGGCCTTACCCTCCACGCGGCCGGTGGCCAAAGCGGCCTTGTGCGAATCGGACATCGGTGATTTCGGACCTCGTTTTGCCATGGATTGCATCGTAGTTCGCGCAAGTCACGGCCTCCACTTCTTGTAGAAAGAGCACCAATGGAACTGAGCAGGCTCTTTGAACTGGAACCCCACGGGCCGGACCCCTTCGTCGGAATCGGGCCCCGCTATCCGTGGGGCGGCCTGTTCGGTGGTCAGATCGTGGCGCAGGCACTACGTGCGGCAGCCGCCACCGTGGCCGACGAGCAACAGGTGCACGCATTGCGCGCCTATTTCATCCGTCGCGGCGATCACACGGAACCAATTCGCTTCGAAGTTGATCGCATCCGCAACGGCCGCAGCTTCTCCACTCGCCGC
>JBEBIR010000758.1:0-2037 GCA_040080315.1 Gemmatimonas sp. | reverse complement strand
GCGACCGGTCGCGTGAAGCTCGGCCAGCCGCTGCCCGAGTCGAACTTGTCGGTGGAGGCGAACAGCGGCTCACCGGTCACGATATCCACGTACAGTCCGGGCGCATGGTTGTCCCAGTACGCGTTCCGGAACGGCGGTTCGGTACCACACTGCTGGGTAATGGCGTACTGCTCTGGCGTCAGCGTGCGGGCAAGCTCGTCGGGCGAGGGCTTCGTGTAGTCGGGCATGGTTGTGGATGGTGTTCGTAGCGCGGTGATTGTCTGGCAGGCTTGGCTCAGTTCCTGATACCCCGCAGGGTTCCATACCTGCATCTTATCACCATGTCCACCATCGCATTTCTCGGCACGGGCCTGCTCGGCTCGGCGCTCATCGAAGCCGCCTCGACCCGCGGCGACACCGTCACGGTCTGGAACCGAACGTCGGCCAAGGCCCGGAGGCTCGCGGCATTCGGCGTGTCCGTCGCCGACACACCCGCCAACGCCGTGCGCGACGCGGTGCGAGTGCACCTTGTGCTCAAGGACGACGCGGCGGTCGAGGAGACGATCGCCGCGCTCCGCCCGGGGCTCGCCCCCGACGCCATTGTTGTCGATCACTCCACGACGCAGCCGACGCTCACCGCCGAACGCGCGTTACGGCTGAATGCCGAGGGTGTGCGGTACTTGCACTGTCCGGTATTCATAGGACCGGCAGCCGCGCGGAAGGGTGAAGGCTCAATCCTCGTGTCGGGTCCTCAAGCACTCTTCGATGTCGTGCAGCCGGCGCTCGAACGAATGGCCACGAAGGTGCACTATTTCGGCGAGCGTCCTGATCTGGCCGCCGTGTACAAGTTGTTCGGCAATACGTTCATCATTGGCGTGAGTGCACTGGTCGCCGATGTGTTCTCGATCGCGGCGAGCGCCGGCGTGAGTCCGCTGGACTCACTGCAGGTGCTTGAGCTGGTCAATCCATTCACGACAATTGCCGGGCGCGGACGCAATATGGCGGCGGGCAACTATACGCCGAGTTTTGAGCTCGCGATGGCGCGCAAGGATGTGCGCCTGATGATGGAAACGGCGGGTCCACTGCCACTCGCGGTGCTGCCAAGCATTGCGACGCGAATGGACGCGCTCATTGCGGCAGGACATGGCGGCAGCGATCTGGCAGTGCTGGGCGCGGCGGCGATCGCGACATGATCGCGGCGTCGAGAGTGTCTCAACTCGTCGTGACGCTGTCGATGGTCTTGCTCGCGTCTGGGTTCGGCTGCGCGTCGGCGACGTCGACATCGGCATCCGCGGCGTCAGCAGATCGCACTGAACTCGGCATCATTGACACTCGGCCAGGTTCTGGAGCACGCGCCGCGACGCGTCAGTGTCTGTACGTGCACTACGTGGGTACCTTGCCCGACGGACGCGAGTTTGAATCCTCGCGCACACCGCTTCCAAATGGGCTAGTGCCTGCGCCGATCGCATTCGAACTGGGCTCTGGTGCCGTGATGCAGGGCTGGGAGCAGGGACTGCGGGCGATGCACGTGGGCGGAACGCGACGGCTCTTCGTGCCGTATCGCATGGCGTATGGAAGTGGAGGACGGCCGCCGGCCATTCCACCGCGAACCGATCTCGCGTTTGATGTCGAGCTCATGGCGCTCGCCACCCCGCTGCCCGCGTCCAGCAACGCACCGCGCGCCGAGACCGCGCGGTCGTGCCCCGCGTGGGCCTCGGTGAATCCTGCACGCTAAGCCGGTGGCTTTGGGGCTGCTACCGCCTTGACCACGCGAAACGAGAAACGCAATTCGACTTGCTGACGCACCGGAATATTGTTGCGCTTGGCTGGGCGAAACTTCATGCGCGGCAGCGCGTCGCGAACCGCGATGGAGAACAGATTGTGCGTAGCCTCCAGCGCCAGAAACGTGTCCACGTCGGGACGTCCATTGGTATCGACGACAAAGGTGGCCAGGATCGACCCCTCAATTCCCTTCGCCATCAACGTAGGCGGATACACTGGCCCTTCGCTGTCCGGGTCTCGTGCCGCGGCCGAGTCGACCTCGATCTCGGAGAATAC
>JBEBIR010000100.1:0-9329 GCA_040080315.1 Gemmatimonas sp. | reverse complement strand
GACGCCGGGTGAACAGTTCCTGGCGCAGCAGGCGTGGCCGCGCGCGCGCGCGCGTGGCGATGTGTCCGATGCAGAGCGCCTGCTGGTGGCGCGTTTCGAGTCCACGCGTGAGGCCGTGCAATCCATTCGACAGATTCGCGCGGAGTACAATGTGACACCGGGCGCGATGATCACGGCCGTGGTCGTGCCTCACGTCGAGACGGTTGCGGTGTTGGAGGCGCAGGGCGGTGTCATTGGTTCCTTCACCCGCGCCGTGGTGTCGGTGAGCACCACCGCACCAACCGAGGCCTCGAAGAGTCTCGTTGGTCAGCGCGTCACGGTGCATGTGCCACTGGCCGGCATGATTGATTTCGCCAAGGAACGGCTGCGCCTGTCGGCGGAGATCGCGCAGTTGCAGGGCGCGCTCGACACGCTGCTGGGGCGACTGTCCAACGAGAAGTTCATGGCCAAGGCACCACCGGCCATCGTTGACGCCGAGCGCGCAAAGGCGGCCGAGTGGCAGTCGCGACTGTCGTTGCTGCAACAGCAGCTCGCTCAACTGGGTACATGACCCACGCACTCATGACGCGTGTGCGGATTGTTGCGGGCGCATTCCTGGCGGCTAGCGCCGTGGCGTGCGCCAATGCCGGTCCGCCTCCGGGCGGTCCGCCGGATGTCACGCCGCCGCTCATCCTCGGTATTGCGCCAACGACCATGACGGTGGGTGCGAAACTCAAGAATCTCGAGATTCGCTTCAACGAGGTAATCAGCGAGACACCCAAGAACGCGGCGAACCTGGAGGGGCTGGTGTTCATCAGTCCGCGGGTGCGAGGCGAAAAGGTGGGCTGGCACCGCGACCGCCTGACGATACAGCCCAAGGGCGGGTGGAAGCCCAACACCGTGTATTCGGTGCAGATCAGCTCGGGCATTCAGGATCTGCGCAACAACAGCATCGACAGTTCATTCACGGTCGTCTTCAGCACCGGCGGACCGATTCCGGCTACCCATATCACGGGCTTGGCTTTTGATTGGGTCGCGGGTCGCGTCGCGAACAAGGCGCTCATTGAAGCCATCGCGCCTGACAGCACCACCTATCAAGTGTTGTCCGATTCCGTGGGTCGATTCGACTTGCAGCACGTGCCGCCCGGTCTGTACGCGGTGCGCGCGGTGGTGGATCGTAACGGCAATCGTCTGCTCGACCCGACCGAGGCGTTTGACACGGTGCGGGTGGCGCTCACACAGCGAGTCGATATCGAGCTGTATGCGTATCCCCACGATACGGTCGGCCTGCGCATTGCCGACATCGTGACGCCGCCGCAGGACAGCTTGCGGGTGATCAAGGTGACGTTCGACAAGCCACTGGCCCCCGACCAGCAACTCACGCGACCGCAGTTCATTCTCAAGGACGCGGATTCCGCGGCGATCGGTGTGGCCCTGGTGCAGACCGCGTTGGAGCGCGCCGCGTTTGATTCCCTCGCGCGGAAGCGCGTGGCTGACTCGATCGCCGCGAGAACACCACAAGACACGACGGTGGCCGGCCGCGCGCGCGCCGACACCCTGGCGCGTGCGCGTCGCGCGGACAGTCTCGCCGCCATTGATCGCGCCGCGCGCGAGGCACGACGGCTGGCGGCACAGCGCGGCGCACGCCCCATTCCGCCGCGCGATACCACGCCACTGCCGAAGATGAAGCGGCCTGCCGTCTCGCCGGAGTTGTACCTGACTCTCGAGCGGCCACTGCAGCCGGGAACGGCCTACCGACTGCAGGCGAACAGTGTGCGCAGTTTGTCGGGCACCGTAAAATCTCCGGCGCGAGAGTTCCGCACGCCGAAGGAAGTGAAGAAAGACAGTACCGACGCGCCAGTGCGTCGACCTCCGCGCTGAGTTTGTGGCACGCCCTGCCCTGTTTCTCGATCGCGACGGCACGCTGATCGCCGACGCCCACTATCCGTCGGAACCGGAGCAAGTCGTGCTGCTGCCGGGCGCCGCACAGGCAGTCGCGCGGGCCAACGCCGCGAACATTCCCGTGGTGCTGGTGACCAACCAATCGGGCATCGGTCGCGGACACATTTCAGAAGCGCAGTACCAGTCCGTGCGCGCGCGGTTGGACGAATTGCTCGCCGCGCATGGTGCGCACCTTGACGCCAGTTACCATTGCCCGCACTGGCCGGAACGCGATGGCCCATGCGAGTGTCGGAAGCCGGGCATCGGCATGTATCGCGATGCCGCGTCGGCCCTCGGGCTGTCGTTGCCGGCGTCGGTGTACGTTGGTGATCGCTGGCGTGACGTGCAGCCGGCGTTGACCACCGGTGGCCTGGGCATTCTGGTTCCTGGCGAGGAGACGCCGATGGAGGATCTTGCGCACGCCCGCGAGCATGCCCGTCCCGGCGTGCAGGTGGCTGACAGCATCGATGACGCGGTCGTGATGGGCATGTCGTGGATTGCGCGGGCGCGCGCGTGACGGCGTCTCGAACGGTGCCTGCACCAGCCCAGATTGCGGTGTTGGCCTCCGGCGGCGGCTCGAATCTGCAAGCGATGATCGACTACTTTGCCGGACCGGGAAGAGACGCCGGGCGGATCGTATGGGTTGGTTCGAATCGCGCCGACGCCGGCGCATTGGCGCGCGCTGCCGCCGCGGGCATCCCACACGGCGTCATTGCCGACCTGGAGAACGGTGAGCGTCAGTTGGCGCAACTCCGAGCGGTAGGCGCCGATCTGGTGGTGCTGGCTGGATACTTGAAGCTGGTGCCGCCCGAGGTGGTGCACGCCTTTCACGGTCGACTGCTGAACGTGCATCCGTCGCTGCTGCCGGCCTTCGGCGGCGCAGGCATGTACGGCATGCGCGTGCACGAGGCCGTGCTGGCGCAGGGCGTGAAGATATCGGGGGTCACTGTGCACTTCGTGGATGAAGACTTCGATCGCGGCGCCATCGCCGCGCAGCAAACCGTCCCAGTGCTCCCCGATGACACGCCGGAGACGCTCGCCGCGCGGGTGCTTCAGGCAGAACACGAACTGCTGCCCCGCACCGTAGCCGAGGTGGCAAGACTGAGTACTTAGTACTTAGTACTGAGTACTTAGTACTCAGTACTCCCTTTCTACATACTGTCCCTATGCGTGCACTCCTCTCTGTCTCCGATAAATCCGGTCTGGTACCGTTTGCCACTGCGCTGATGCAACACGGGTATGAACTCGTGTCCACCGGCGGCACGGCGCGCGTGTTGCGCGAGAGCGGCCTCACGGTGCTCGATGTCAGCGATCTCACGGGGTTTCCAGAGATGCTCGATGGGCGTGTGAAGACGCTGCACCCGGTGGTGCATGGCGGGCTGTTGGCACGTCGCGATGTGCCCGAGCACATGGCGGCCATCGCGGAACATCACATTGGCACGATCGATCTGGTGGTGGTCAATCTGTATCCGTTTCGCGAAACGGCGGCGAAGCCTGGGGTGCATCCGGAAGAGGTGATCGAGAACATCGATATTGGCGGTCCGTCGATGCTGCGATCGGCCGCGAAGAATTTTTCGGCGGTGTGGGTGGTGGTCGATCCAGCCGACTACGCGCCTGTGCTGGCGATCATTGCCGGTGGGGGCGACGACCCTGCCCTGCGACGGTTGCTGGCGGAAAAAGTGTACGCCCACACCAGCGGGTACGATGCGGCCATCGCGCAGTGGTTTGCGGCGCAGCGCGGTGAGCCCTTCCCCGATCGCTATCCGCTGTCATTCGAAAAACAACAGGCGCTGCGATACGGTGAGAATCCACAACAGCGCGCGGCGTTTTACGTGGAGCGGTCGGGCACGGGATTGGGGGCACTCAAACAATTGGGCGGCAAGGAACTGTCGTTCAACAACCTGCTCGATCTCGAGGGCGCCATGCTGGCCATTGAGCCATTCGGTGACCAACCCGCGTGCGCGATTATCAAGCACACGACGCCATGCGGACTGGCCACGGGCAGCGATACGCTCGACGCTTACCGCAAGGCGCTGGCGTGTGATCCGGTCTCGGCCTTCGGATCAGTCATCGCGTTCAGTGTGCCCGTTGACGCGGTTGCGGCGGAAACGATCTCCAGTCTGTTCGTGGAGTGCATCGTCGCCCCGTCACTCTCCGACGAGGCCGTGGAGATTCTCGTACGAAAGAGGAACCTGCGGGTGTTGTCCGGTCGCGCGATGTGGCCCGCCGGCGGCATGGACTACAAGCGCGTGCGCGGTGGATTGCTGGTGCAGGACCGCGCGCCGGTACCGGAGGTGCCGACCGTCTGGAATGCCGTCACCAAGCGCCAGCCCACGCGCGATGAACAGCGCGACCTGACGTTCGCCTGGCGCGCGGTGGCCAGCGTGAAGTCGAACGCCATTGTGCTGGTGCGCGATGGCGCGACGATTGGCATCGGTGCCGGACAAATGTCCCGAGTGGACGCCTCGTTTCTGGCCGTTCACAAGGCGACTTCGCTGGGGCACGCCACGGCCGGTGCGTCCTTGGGATCGGATGCGTTCTTCCCGTTTCGGGACGGGATCGACCACGCGGCCGCGGCCGGCGTGACGGCGATTGTACAACCGGGCGGCTCCGTGAGGGACGCCGAAGTCATTGCGGCGGCCGACGAGCACAACATCGCCATGATCTTCACCGGGAAACGGCTGTTCCGGCACTGAGACTCCGCTATGCCTCCGAGCACCCTGCGTTAGTTTTTAAGGCTGACTCTTCCTTTCTCTTCGCCGAACACCATGACCATCGCTACCGCCGCAGCGGCTGCTCCTCCGCGCGCGCCTTCCCGTGTGGCTACCGGCACCGCCGAACTGGACTACCGGCCGTCCTACCTCGCCGCCGCGCTTGCCGGCCTGGTGGTCTTCATCCTGTACGTCCTGACCCTCGCGCCCACCACGTCCATGTGGGACACGAGCGAGTACATCGCGGCCGCCTACGTCCTCGGCATTCCGCATCCGCCCGGTAATCCCTTCTTCGTGCTCATTGGCCGGGTCTTCGCGATCCTGCCCATTGCGCCGTCGGTCGCGATGCGCATCAACGTGCTCGCCGCAGTTTCCAGTGCGGTCTCGGCGGCGTTCTGGTTCCTGGTGACTGAACGCGTGCTGGTCGGTTGGTTGCCGCGGCGTTGGCAGCGCATTGTTGGTGGCTCGCTTGCCGTGCTCATTGGCGCCACTTCGTTCACCGTGTGGAACCAGTCAGTGGTCAACGAGAAGGTGTACACGGTGTCGCTGTTGGGTCTGGCCGTGATTTGCTGGCTGACCGTGCGCTGGTGCGACGATCCGGAAGACAAGATCGCGGATCGCCTGTTGGTGTTGATCGCCTACGTGCTCGGACTGGGTTACGCGAATCACATGGCCGGCATGCTCGCCGCGCCGGCGGTCGGACTGGCCGTGCTCATTCGTCGTCCGGCGTTCCTGCTGCGGTGGAAACTGCTGGTGGCATGTGGCGCGGCGCTGGTGTTTGGCATGACGCCGTTTGCCACCCAACCCATTCGCGCGGCGCACTTCCCCGCTATCAATGAAGGGGAGCCTACGGGCTGCGTGACGAAGCTCGAGTTGGGCTGCACGTTCTCGAAGCTCACGTACGATCGCTTCATGTACAACTTCAATCGCGGCCAGTACGGCAAGCCTGAACTCGGAGAACGGCAAGCGCCGTTCACGGCACAGATCGGGATGTACTGGCTGTACTACAAGTGGCAGTTCCTGCGCGATGCCTACGGCGAGCGTCCCGGGTTGCAGAATGGACTGGCAGTGTTCTTCCTCATCTTGAGTGGCATCGGCGGGTGGATGCACTTCAAGAAGGACCGACAAAGTTTCTCCTTCTTCGGGCCCTTGGTGTTCACCATGACACTGGCCCTCATCTTCTACCTGAACTTCAAGTACGGGCACTCACAGTCGCTCGATCTGGGTGAGTCGGTCGATCGTGAAGTACGCGATCGCGATTACTTCTATCTGTGGAGCTTTTCGGCGCTGAGCGTCTGGGCGGCGCTGGGACTCGTGTACGTATGGGAGACGGCCGCCAGTCTGTTTGGGTCAGACGAAGTGCGACTGGGCCGTGACAATGTGCTGGAGCCGCGTCCGCGCAGTTTCGCGATGGCGTCGCCGCTCCTGGCTATCGCGTTCGTGCCGCTGTTCGGCAACTGGCAGCAGGCCTCGCGCGCCAATCAGACTGACACGACCGATTTCGCTCGCGACCTGCTGAACAGCGTTGAACCGTACGGCATTCTGGTGACGGTCGGCGACAACGACACGTTCCCGCTCTGGTATGCGCAGGAAGTGGAAGGCATTCGCAAGGATGTGATCGTGGCGAACACGTCGCTGCTCAACACCGATTGGTATCGCCGACAGCTCATTCGACGGCCCGTGTATGACTACGATGCGGCGAAAGGCCCGTCGATCTACCGCTCCGGCACATGGACGAAGCCGTCGGGCTCGCCGATCAAGATGACATTCGACGAAGCCGACGGGATGCCACTGGCCATTCAGACTCCGCCCAACTCAGCATTCCAGGCGAACGGCATTGTTGCGACACCGCGCCTGCCGCAGTTGATGGCGGCCGACCAGCTCGTGTACTTCATGATTCGCGATGCGTTTCCACAACGGTCGTTGTATTTCAGTCGCACGGCTGGCGGCTATCCCTACGAGTTGGGGCTTGAGCGCTATGTGATCACACAAGGCATGGCGAAGAAGCTGCTCGATCACGAAGCAGTCCCTGGCAAGGACACCGTCATCGTTCAGGGCGAAGGCATGGTCGACATCAATCGATCGAAGGCCCTGTGGAGTGAGGTCTTCACGGCCACCAAGTCGCTGACCGCACGCAACGGATGGGTGGACGACGCGTCGGTCGGCATTCCCGACCTCTACGTCATCAGCGGTGTCACGCTGGCCGAAGCACTAGCCAGCGCCGGGCGGATGGCCGAATCGGATTCGATCTTCCAGCAGGCGCGCGGCATTGCGAAGGCGATGCGGCGAGAAGCCGTGTTCGGATTCGATCGCCAGCAGGCGCCCATCGCGCCGGGCGGCGATACGGCGGCCAAGCAGTTGCTGACGCCGGCGGTTCCGCCGACGAAGAAGTAGACCGCTCGCGAGGAACAGCAACAAAAATTGAACCGCCCGACTGGGGTTCCTTATCGCGACTCGACGAGAATCGTTTCCAGCAACTCCCAGCGTTCCAGTAGCGCCGCGAGTTCCTGATCGACCGTGGTGAGTCGCGCATGAGCGGCGAGCGCGGCAACACCGTCTCGCAGCACGGCAGGGTCGGACAATGACGCCAGAACGGCATCACGTTCACGCTCCTTGACGTCAATGCGGTCTGGCAGCGCATTGAGCTCTGCCGACTCGGTGAACGACAAGCGCCGTTTCTTCACGCCAGTCGACGTCGAGAGTGCTGAAACGGCTTTCACCGCTGGTGACGGTGCGACTGCGGTCGTACTCGCCGGACGCTGCCGTACCCAGTCGGTGTAGCCACCGGCGTACTCTTCGACCCGGCCGCCGCCTTCAAATACCAGTGTGCTGGTCACCACCTGATCGAGGACCGCGCGGTCGTGGCTGACCACGATGAGTGTTCCGGTGTATTCCAGCAGGCGATCGGCCAACAGGTCGAGGGTATCGATATCGAGATCGTTGGTGGGTTCGTCCAGCACCAGCAAGTTGAACGAGCGCGTGAACAAGCGCGCCAGAAGCAGTCGATTGCGTTCACCACCGGAGAGCGCGCGCACCGGTGTGCGAGCCCGATCGGGAGGGAACAGAAAGTCCTGCAGATAGCCACTCACGTGCTTCGTGGCGCCGCCTACGGTGACTTCTTGCGCACCGGCGGCCACACTGTCGAACACGCTCGTGTCGGGGTCCAGTTGCTCGCGCAGTTGATCGAAGTACGCGATTTCAAGGTTGGTGCCCAGGCGCAAAGAACCCGCATCGGGGGCCAGCATGCCAAGCAGCAGTTGCAGCAGCGTCGTCTTTCCCGTGCCGTTGGCGCCGATGATGCCGACGCGATCACCGCGCATGATGGTGATATTCGCGTCACGAATGATGGTACGCGCGCCGCGTGCGAACTGCACGTCGCGGGCTTCCACCACGAGGCGCCCGGAGCGCTCGGCCTCTTGTTGCGGCAAGCGCACCGTCCCCACGCGCTCGCGACGCGCGGCACGCTCAACGCGCAGCGCTTCGAGCCCGCGCACGCGGCCTTCGTTGCGTGTGCGTCGCGCTTGGATACCTGTGCGAATCCACACTTCCTCGCGCGCCAGCTTCTTGTCGAACTCCGCCCGCTCGGTAGCCTCAACTTCAAGCGCCGCATCTTTGCGCTCGAGATACGTGTCGTAGTCGCCACCCCAGTCCACCAGCTTGCCGCGGTCCAGTTCGACGATGCGTGTGGCCACGGCGCGCAGAAACGCCCGATCGTGCGTCACGAACACGAGTGTGGTGCCGCGCGCAATCAGATAGCGTTCCATCCACTCGACGGCATCGATATCGAGGTGGTTGGTGGGTTCGTCCAGCAACAACACGTCGGGCTGCCGGACCAGCGCCCGTGCCAGCAGCGCCTGTCGTTTGCGACCGCCTGATGCCGCGGCAAACGGCACATCGGCATCGAGCGACAAGTGTTCGAGCACTGTTTCAACGCGCGTGTGAATCTGCCACGCATCGGCCGCGTCTATGGCGTGATGCAGCCGGTCGAGCGTGCGCATGGCCGTCGCGTCGTGTGACACCGCCATGTGCAGACTGGCCTGATGGTATTGTGCCAGCAGCGCGCCGGCAGGACCCACACCCGAGGCCACGATGTCGAAAATCGTGCCATCCAGGTCGTCGGGGATCTCCTGCGAAAGCCGGGTCACGGTCACCCCGGTCTGACGCACCACTTCCCCGCTGTCCGGCGGGATGGTGCCGTCCAACAGCGTCAGCATGGTGCTCTTGCCCGTGCCGTTACGTCCCAGCAGGCAGACACGTTCGCCGCGTTCGATGGCGAATTGTGCATTGTCGAGCAGCAACGGTCCGCCGAACGCGATGCGCACATCCTTCAAACCCACCAATGCCATGACGTTCGGAGCGACTCGCGGCGAGAGGTAATGCAGGCGCGCCATGGTGGCGCCGGGCCGCGAAAGGTAACCCGATCGGGCGTCCGGAATCGATGTTCCCGTTGATCTGTCACCAGAACCCAATAGCTTTGGTCGCTTGGGCGTGGTGGCCGAGTGGTTTAAGGCAGCGGTCTTGAAAACCGCCGAACCTGAAAGGGTTCCGTGAGTTCGAATCTCACCTACGCCGTACGATCACCCTCGCTGGTGTGTCCATGAGATTGCCGGTGCTCATCCGCGCGACGTCGGCCAGTGCGATCCTTGGACTTGTGGCGTGCGGCGAGCGCAGCACGTCGCCGTCGGATCAGTCCACGAT
>JBEBIR010000099.1:0-9331 GCA_040080315.1 Gemmatimonas sp. | reverse complement strand
ACATCGGCCAGTCGACCCTCATCGATCGCAGCGGCCGCCGCCTGCGTTCGTTCAGCGCGCGCCGTCAGGGTCACGTGCCCGCGGCTGACGCGCGTCCGCATAGCCTCGCGTACGTCCGTCTCCCAGCGCGCAAACGCGCCAGGCAACTTGATGCTTGGCGAGAAGAAGCGATGGTTCACCGTGCGGACCTCGACGCTGACGCGCGCCGAGCCCACCATGCCTTCCGCCTGCCCGAAGCCGGTCATGGAGCGTATCATGTGCGCGGCAATGAAACGCGGCGCGAGCACGTCGTCAATTCCAGAACTCCCAACGCACCCCGTACATCTGCACTGCGGGCGGCATGGTGAGGCCCGGAATCTGTTCGTAGGCCTGACCCGTCATGTTCCGATACTGATAGAATATTGTGGCGCTCTGAATGCGAATCTCCAGTAGGCCGGTGACCACCTGCGAGTTGAGCGCATCGCGCTGTGTCGCGCCGTCGGCATCGGTCCAGTAGAACGGCACCTTGCCGCGCAGCTCGTGACTCACGCGCGCATTGATGGTGAACTGGCCCTTCGGAAAACGCGTGAGCCAGTTGCTGAACAGCACCAGTTCGCTGCGCACCGACATGCGCGGGCGCGAGTACTGCGAAACATCCCAGTACACCGATTGCACATCGAGCGAGAGGTCCTTGTACAGCGGACCACGCGCCGAGACGAGCCACCCATTGGTTGCCACGGTCGGCACACTCGCCTCAGGTGCGCCCAGCAGCACCGGTGATGCGTAGCGGGTCGCGCCGTCTCGCATCACGCCACCGCCAAGCCAGAGGCCACGCAGTCGCACGGCGCCTTCCACCCGCGTCGCGGACATGGCGGTACGCGCGGTGTCGTGATCCGGTGTGCGACGCGACTGGGTCGCCACGAGGCTGAGCCAGGACAGTGGTCGCGCGCGCACACTCACATCCACCTGCGACAAGGAGTCGAGTGGACGTTTCTCGCCGTAGAGCGCCAAGGCATAACGTTCGTTGCCGGCACCCACGCGGACGGCGGGCGCGTGATACGACGTACCCGACACCGGACGCACGCGATCGATCGCCGACACATGCCACCACGACGCGCGATAGCCCACGACGAAAATCTGCTGCGTGCGCGCGTGAACCGTATCGCGGCGCGCCGTCGTCGAGTCGGCCACCACGCCGACGGCGGCGATACCATCCAGGCGTGTCCGCAGTGCACCGAGCATGAACTGCGTCCACAATCCCTTTGCCGAATCACCATAGGCGAGTCGCGCAAAACCCTCGCGGCGCGTGCCTTTGTAGGCCGGGAGGTCGGTAAATGCGGTGCGCGCGGTGTGCGGATCACGATTCCGTGTCGTGCCCGAGCCTTGCACATCGATCGTGAATCGTCCGCGTGCCCAACCCGCGCGAAGATCAAGCAGTTTGCCATCGCCATCGCCAGCGCCGGTCGCTGTGCCGGTCGTCGTAAACGCGGACACGCGCCCCGACTGCGTGGCCATTTGCTGCCCGAGAAACTGCAGCGAGAATCCGTTGCCGAATCGCCGGGCGAACAACCCGCGGAATCCGTTCGTATTGAGATCACCCGTGAAGATGTCCACTCGCGTGAACGCCGACGTGCGGCGCACGGTCCACCCGCGAAGCCACACGCGCACTTCGCCAGCAACCCGTTCGACGATCATCTCGTCCAGATTCCAGATCGGGATGTCCGTAAGATCCAGCACGCCGCCGTTGCGCGCTTCGATCGCATCGCGTTCGACGCCATCGAAGAAAATGCGGATGCGGCGGAAGTCACCGTTGAAGGCCGCCGCGTGAATGCCGGCCATCCATCGCGTGCGATAGGACGTGATCCCCGGTACGCGATCCAGCAGATCGGCGAGGTTGACCGCGCCCGACGACAGGATCTGCTGGCGTGAGAAACGCAGGCGATCGCTGAGTTCGATGTTGTCGGGTTGCTCGAACTGCGCAAACGGCGCCTTGATGGTGTCGGCAGCCTTGACTCGCGCAATGCTGTCCACACGCGCCTGCGCCAGTCGATTGCGCAGCGCTGTTGCGCTGTCACGCGCGGCACGGGCCGCAATGCTATCGGGTGACAGCCGTCGCGTGCTGTCGGGCACGACCTGCGCGCGCAGCGAGCCCACGGTGATGCACAGAAGGCCAACCGCCCGCAGGAGCCGCACGTGAACGCGTCGACCGCTCAACGGGCGCGGGCGCGCACAAACTCCACGAAGGTGCCGACCGGAGTTCCGGTGGGTCCCTTCGGTAACCAAACCAGATCGGTTTGGGAATAGGCCGTGCCGGCCACATCGAGGTGCACCCACGGATATCCGTCCACGAACTCTTTCAGGAATAGTGCGGCCGTGACTGAACCGGCGGCCCGGCCACCGGTCTGACGCACATCGGCCACATCCGACTTGATCTGTTCCTTGTATTCATCCCAAAGCGGCATTGGCCATCCGGGCTCACCGGCCCGTTCGCCTGCAGCCAGTACCTCGTCCACGACATTGCGTTCCGCGCCGAAGACACCGACCGCGGTGTGACCGAGCCCCATGACGATCGCGCCAGTCAACGTGGCCGCGTCAATCACAACCGCCGGATTGTAGCGCTTGGCGAAGACGAGCAGGTCGGCCAGCACCATGCGACCCTCGGCGTCCGTGTTCACCACCTCGATGGTCTTCCCATTCGAGGCGCGCACGACGTCACCGGGCTTGTACGCGGTTCCTGAGAGCATGTTCGTGGTCGACCCGATAATGCCAACCACATTGATCGGCAACTTCATGCGACCGATGGTCTCCATCGCGCCCATCACGCCGCCCGCGCCGGACATGTCGAACTTCATCCACTCCATCTCGGGCGCCGGTTTGATGGAGATGCCGCCGGTGTCGAAGCAGATGCCTTTCCCGATCAGCACAATCGGCTGTTCGGATGCGGCGCCGCCGTGGTATTGCAGTGCCACCAGCCGTGGCTCTTCAGGCGTTGCTTGCGCGACGGCTAAGAAAGCGCCCATACCCTCGCTGGTCAGCTCAGCGCGACCCATCACGGTAATCGTCATGCCATGTCGCGCCGCGATCTCCCGGCCGACGTCGACAAACGTGTCCGGAATGCAGTAGTTCGACGGCATCTGCCCGAGTCGCTTGGCGATCGCCTGACCCTCGGCCAGCGCAACCCCTGCCCCGAATGCCGCGCGCGCGCCCTCGGTGTCGGGCGCGAGAATGGTTGCTGACTGCACAGGAAGGCGGCGATCCGCTTCCGGCGGCGGCGTGCGCAGGTCGGTGTATTCCCAACTGCCCGCCGCAGCGCCGATCGTGAGGCCCTCGATTGCATCGTCGGTCGCGTCGGGTACGTACACATGCATGGCACCCGTGCCGAGTTTCATGGCCTGGCGCGCTCCAATTGCCGCGGCGCGACGCGCCGTCGTCCGCGTGAGCGGCGTAGCGCCCCGCCCAACCAGCAGCGCGCGCTGCACGCCTTGGTCACCGCCAACCACGAGCAGAGTTTCGTCGCGCCCGCCGCGAAAGTCGCGTCGCCCGATCGAGCGGGCGAGGGCACCGCCCAACGCGGCATCCACCGCTGTCAGCGCCGCATCCAGTGCCGGCGGCTGCGGAAGCACGATAACCAGGAGCGGCGTGTCGATGGTCGACGGCGAGCGATGCGCGACGTGCAGCGTGAGCGACATGGAGCGGGATGGGTGGAAGTGACGGCTGAGCGGTCGGGTTGAACGAGCAAGCGAGTGTGTCGATCCTGAAACGCCAACGTTCGGAGGCGGAACAACAGACGAGAGACGGAGGACGGGAGACGGCAGACGTAGACGCTGGTGGTCTTGGTCTCACGTCGCCCGTCTTCCGTCTCTCGTCTGTTGTTCCATAGCTGGGGCGGGAGGAGTCGAACCTCCAACCACTCGATTAACAGTCGAGCGCTCTGCCATTGAGCTACACCCCACCAAATACGAACGTGGCGAGGGACACTCGCCACGTCGTCTCAAGTTACCGCGAACCATCACTCGCAGTGAAGGGGTCGCTTTGTACGAGTGCCCAAGCGGGGGGTCGAACCCCGAAGCCCGTGAGGGCGGAGGATTTTGAGTCCTCTGCGTCTGCCAGTTCCGCCACCTGGGCGCGCGTGCACGCAACATCGTGCACCGCACGTGGAACAAGTGTAGCGGGCAGAACGGCGAAATTCCACCGCCTTCCCCCTCGGGCTTGCGAGTCTATCGCCCGCCGGGCGGACGGGGCACGCGCCGCAAGCCGGGGCGCCCGTCGGGCGAGGCGGCGGAGTCCGGGTCCATGCGGCGGCGCTGCACGTCCTGCATGCTGCGACGCAGTTCATCTTGCAGGCCGATGTACCGCGCTCGCTGCGTCGCTGAAAGGAACCTCGCCAACTCGCGCTGCTCACGCTCCTGCAGTTCGAGTCGACGCCGTTCGAAACGCGTCATCTGGTCGAGCAACTCGCCCACACGCTTCTCATCGGCCTTCTCGCCCGCAAATAACTCCTTTCGCATCGCGAACCGGGTGCTCATCTCTTCGTTCCGCAGTTCGCGCCGATCGGCCTCAAAACGCGAGGCGACTTCGCGCATCTTCCCGAACTGATCGTCGGTGAGCACGAGTCGCTGGCGCACGATCTGATCGATGCGGTCCTGCAGTCGGCGCTCCATCTGCAAGCGCATTTCCGGAGTCATGCGCGGGTCGCCTCGCATGCCGCCGCGTGACATGCCGCCACGCGCGCGTCCATCCGGTGGTGGTCCAACTGGCGGACCCGCTTGCGCACCCATGCTCGTGCTGCTGACGAGCGTGACGAGAAGCGCCACTACCAACGTGCGTGTCATTCGAGGGCTCCGCCGCGGGGGGATGACAGGATGGGTGGCGTGCTCATGGCTTCCGCCGACGTGGCGCCATCCCACTTGTCCAGTCGATCAAGCACGCGCTGCAGCTCCTCGTCGGTATAGTCACCCAGATCACCGAACGAGACGGTGACCGCTGACGCGCGCGCGGTGATCGCCACGCTGGTCGTGGACGGACTGCTTGCCACGGTGGTAGACGTCGCAGTGGGCGGCACAACCACATCGACCAGTTGGGCGGTGTCGCCACGACTGTTCCCCATCATGGGCAGGCCTCCCGAGCGCACGAGCACGACCGACCAACCGCCCGCGATGATGACACCGATCGCTGCGGCCATGCGCCAGACACTGCGGGAAACGCGGGCGGGCGCCAACCGGCGAGCCTGTGCAACCGGCCGCGGCAACTGCGCGACAATGCGCGCCACGTCTATGGGTCCGATCTGCGGACGCAGCGCGCGCGCCGTGCGCAGCAGCACCAGCTCCTGCGTACAGTCAGCGCACCCGTCAACGTGCGCCTGCACACGCGCCGCCTCAACCGGCGCCAGAGCGTTGCCGGCAAGATCGGGCAGCAGGTCGCGAACCTCAGCGTTTGGGCAATCAGTCATCGAGAAACTCCTTCACCGCGCGCATCGCGTTGTGATAGTGCACCCGGGCGGCTCCCTCAGAGGTGTCCAGCACTTCGGCAATCTCCTTGTAGCTTCGCCCTTCCTGCACTCGCAGCGAGAACACCTCGCGCTGCATCCGTGTCAGCCCGCCGATGGCTTTCGCCATGCGACGGGATGTTTCATCTGCCACCAACGCGTCGAGCGCATCATAGCCGCTCGCTGCGTGCTCATCACCCACCTCAACATCCTTGCCGCGCCGGGCAGACGCCCGACGGCGGTCGATCACCAGTCGCCGCTCAATCGTAAACAGCCAGGTGCGCAACGAACTTTCCGAGCGAAATGACTCCAGCGCACCGAAAGCGCGAATGAAGGTGTCCTGCACCAGCTCATCCGCCTCCTCGCGCATGCCCAACCGAATCGCGAATCGAGCCAAGGCCGCTGCGTGCCGCTCGACGAGAGTCGTGGCGGCCCGCTCGTCCCCCGACCTCCATCGTTCGATCAGCGCGCGATCAAGCGCCGCATCGTCCTCCTGTTCGGCCTCGCTCATACGCTTCGGCCTGTTGGACGATGGAGTTCGCGCTGCGTTAAGACCGTCCGCGCGATAAGGTGTTGACGAGGATGGGCTCGCGGGCGGAGCTTGGTCCAGCATCTGGGGGACCACCCATGCCCTGAAGCCTTCAAACGCCTCTCCCCGTGAATTTCGAGTGACCCGCGTTCCCGAGATCATCGCCCATCGCGGTGCGCCGCGTGAGGCTCTTGAAAATACCCTGCGGGCGTTTCAAATCGCCCTGGATCAGGGCGCCGACGGCATCGAATTGGACGTTCACGCGACCAAGGACGGCGTCGTAGTGGTCCATCACGACGCCGCGCTGGCGGTCGCACGGAATGGCGAACCGTCGCTGGTGCCCATTGCGGACCTCCACTCGACGGAGGCCTGCCAGGTTCCGCTGCGGGGCAGTGAAAGGCTGCCGACCCTGGACGAGGTGCTCGACCTCGTGGGACCGCGCGCCTGCGTCTACATCGAGGTGAAAGCCAATGGGATCGCGCGGCATTTGGTCGAGTGTCTGGACCGCCATCCGGCGTCACGCGTGGCGGTGCACGCCTTCGATCACCGCATTCCCGTGGACGTGCGCGACGCCAGACCCTCAATGTCCATCGGCGTGCTGAGTACCAGCTATCCTGTAAGCCTTGTGGGCTTCATTGGCGCCGCGCGACCCGACGCGCTGTGGCAGCAAGCGCAGCTCATCGATCAAGCGCTCGTAGATGACGCGCACGCTCTTGGAGCGCGCGTGATTGCCTGGACAGAAAACGACGCAGTCCACGCCCGATCGTTGATTGCGATGGGCGTGGACGCATTGTGTACGGATACCCCGGGCCTGCTCCGAGCCGCGCTGACGTCTTAAACGGCCGTTGGTGCTTCGGGCGTGGCGGCGTCAGGAGTAGCAGCGGTCGGCGGCGCAGTGTCTGTCGCCTCGGTCTCCGCGTTGGCCCGCGCTTCCGCCAGGTCCGTCTCGAGCTTCCTCGCCTCGGTCTCTCGCATGCGCAGCGCACCGGCCAATCGCTCCTTGGCATCGGCATCCAGCTCGGCGCTACTCTCCCACGCCCGAAAAACGGCATAGCCGAGGGCCTCGGCGGCCTTGTCCGCCTGCTCCCGCGCCCGATACGCATCGATGCGCAGTTTGCCCTCGTCGAACACGTCTTGCGCGGCTTTTCCCGCCTTGTCGATGCCCTGCTTGACTTTGTCCCAGATCGCCATGGTACCACTCCTACGACAGAGTAATGAGTCGTGCTGAATCAATCCGCGTGATCCCCTACGACGTTCCGGCGCGAGAGTTCCGAATTACCAGATATGCACGAAAAAGGCCCCCACCAAGGTGAAGGCCTGTTCGATGTCTGACGCAGTCGCTTACGCCGGAATCAACTCCTCGACGTACTCCACCGGGAGAACACTCACCTTAAAGCGGCGCTTGTTCTTGTGCTGGAACTGCACCACACCGTCGACGAGGGAATAGATCGTGTAGTCCGTTCCCATCCCGACGTTGTTGCCGGGATGCCACTTGGTGCCGCACTGGCGGAGGATGATGTTGCCCGCCGTGACGAACTCACCGCCGTACTTCTTGATACCGCGGTACTTCGGATTCGAGTCGCGGCCGTTGCGTGATGAGCCGACGCCTTTCTTATGTGCCATTGCTAAAACTCCAGGAGGGAAGCACGCGAGTCGCGCGCCGCCGGCGCTCAGCCGAGGGTGATGTCCTTGATGCGAACTTCCGTGAACTTCTGACGATGACCCTGCTTGCGCGCGTAGTTTTTCCGGCGCTTGAACTTGAAGACGATGATCTTGTCTTCAAGGCCGTGCTTGACGATCTCGCCAGTCACCTTGGCACCGGAAAGCGTGGGGATTCCCGTGCGCACGGTCTGCCCATCGGAGCCAAGCAGCACGTCGTTGAACTCGACGGCCGTTCCAGCATCGCCCAGCAAGGACGGAATACGAAGGGACTTGCCCGGCTCGGCACGGAACTGCTTGCCGCCGGTGCGGATAATCGCGTAGCTCATGGTTCTGTCGAGTGTAAGGCGCGTGAAACGTAGCCTAGAAGCATACTCCGCTTGGACTTAGGAGTCAATAGTCACGGAGAACTGAGTACTTAGTACTGAGTACTCAGTTCTCAGTCCTTAGGCCAACGCATACTGCTGGGTGACGTCGCGTTGGGCACCCTTCATGACCAGCTTGATCTCGTCGGGCTTGAGGAGGGGGTCGTCCCGCAGCTCGACCTGGAAACCGGCCAGTTTTTCGAGGCGCTTCACGAAATCGTGTTCCTGCTCCAGCACGTGCAGCGCCACTTCCGGGTGAAGACGGAGCGTCACGGGCTCTTTGCGCCCTTCAGCAGCCATGCGCCGGACTGCCCGTTCGGTGCGGCGCACAATCGCTTCTGGCGTGAATACGCGACCGGTGCCGCTGCAGGTGGGGCAGGCCTCGGTCATGCTCTGCCAGTGGCTCTGACGGACCCGCTGCCGGGTCATCTCGATCAGCCCAAGGTCGCTGACCGCGAACGCCCGGGTGCGGGCCCGGTCACGTCCCAGGTGCCCTCGCAACTCATGCAGCACCTTGTCGCGATTCGACTGCGTTTCCATGTCGATGAAATCGCAGACGATAATCCCGCCAACGTCGCGCAAGCGGAGCTGGCGCGCGATTTCCCGCGCAGCTTCCGTGTTGGTCTTGAGAATGGTCTTCTCGGGATCGCGCTTGCCGGTATACCGGCCCGAATTGACATCGATGGACACCAGTGCTTCGGTGGGTTCGATGATCAGATAGCCGCCACTTGGCAGCTCGCAGCGCCGCTTGAAGATGTCGCGTAGCTCGACTTCGATTCCCGCTTTGTCGAAGAGCGGCACGGTTTCTTCGTACAGCTTCACCCGCTCAACCAACTCGGGTGCGATGCCGGTCAGGTATTCAGTGATTTCGTTGAACACCTGCTTGGAATCGACGGTTACGCCTTCCACTTTGGCGCTGAACAAGTCGCGCACGAGTCCACGTGTGACATTGGTCTCGCGGTGCACCAGGGCGGGAGCGCGCGTGAACTGCGTCTTCCGCTTGATGCGTGTCCAATTGTTGATCAGGGTGTCGAGTTCGCGCTTGAACGTGTCCTGATTGGCGTCTTCAGACACGGTGCGCACGATGACGCCCCCGACATCGTCGGGCAGGATCTCCTGCACCATTTGACGCAGACGCTGGCGCTCGCTGCGTTCGTCGATCTTGCGACTGACGCCCACCTTGGCCGCGAACGGCATGTATACGAGGAACCGACCTGCGAGCGACACCTGCGCGGTGACCCGCGGCCCCTTTGTGCTGATGGGCTCCTTGGTGATCTGGACGAGGATGTCCTGGCCGCGCTTGAGGAGGTCTTG
>JBEBIR010000757.1:0-2042 GCA_040080315.1 Gemmatimonas sp. | reverse complement strand
AGTAAAGCGCGTAGCGGACGATGAGGCACTCCGCGCCTACGATGCGAAGTGCGCGGCCGGACGACTCCCCTTCGTCGCAGCGGCCGAACGCTCCTATATCGACGACATCACCGCCGACAATCAAATGACGCGCCGTCGGCGCGATCTGTACCGCGCGCTCATGCCAGAGTTTCAGGTCGTTGCCATTCAGCGCAAGGCGCACGACCTCTGGGAGAAGTGGCGCGCCGAGGCGAACGCGGAGTCGGATTGGGTGGTCCGTGCCGGAATCGTTGCTGCCATGACGAAGATCCATCATCCGACGGGTGGCTCGATCGCCAACATGCTCGAAGGCGTGGTCGTTCCGCCTGAGAATCTTGCCGCGTGGTGGGTGAATCACCTCGATGAGGTCGAAGCCGCAAGAGTCGCTGCGACCAATGAAGCCCGCGCGAAGGCGGTGGTGTTGAGCAAGCAGGCAAAGCCCGCCGCGTTCACGCCGGTTGCGTCCTCAGGATGGAGACGGTGATGCAGCTTCGAGATCTCCCCACCAGTAGTGGCGCCGTGTCTCGCCTGATGGACGAAGAACTTCGCCAGCGCGTGGGTCCCTATCTGGGTTCCGTTCCGTGGGAAGCGAAGGGGGACAAGACCGCGCAGATCCACGCGAACGTTGCGCGACAGCGTGAACGTCGTGGCCTCGCAATCAGTGCGTTGTCGACGCTCGATCCGTTGCGCTCTGATCACATGAACTGCGTCGACGCGACGGCACATGCCCGCGCGCAATTGGACAAGGCGCAGCTGCAGCGCAAAGACCTGCTCGGATCCACACAAGCGTGGCATGACGCCGTCGCACGGCAAGAGCAGGCCGAGAGCGCACTGCGGCGCGCCGAGCTTGCGCTGTATCAATCGTGCTGGGTCGCCGCTGATGTCGCGTGCGCCCAGGAGTTGCTCGACGCCGCTGAGGCGCTCACCCGCGCCACGCTGACCGAGTACTCAGGCGGCCGCCATCGGCTCGGCGGGATTGCCGCACTTCGCGCCATTATGGCGACGCGTTGCCGGCTGAACGCCATGGTCGGTGGTGACCAGCCGCCGGTGGACGACTTGGCTTCGTGGCTCGCTGACGAGATGACCGCGGCCAATGCGGCCCGGCAAGCGGTACTCGATGCACCAGAGCCAGACGAACCGGATTGGCTCGGATGACCACAAAACAAAAGCGCCCCGACTCGGCTAGGAGCGGGGCGCCCACACACAGGAACTCTCTCGCCGTGAAATCTACCACACGCCGCCCCCGAGAATCAACCGACAGCCCCGTGCTGGTCCGCCACCGCGCCGACCACGCGCGATTGGCCAGTGATGTGCTACGGATGACCGACGCGCAACACCTGTTCGACGCGTCACGCATCACGTACACGGATTTGGACGACGATGTCGCGCACTTTGCGCCCGCGTTGGCCGTGCTGCTCTCGATCACGCTGATGGACGCGGAGCGCATGGTGCGGACGTTGCCGGATCTGGTCGGCGCGTTCAGTCGGGTGATTCAGATTGCCGACTGCACGCCCGCCCACTGGTCCCGCTGGTCGTCTGCCACCGGGGTGGCACGATGAGTGCCGATCGCCACGTATTAGCCCAGGCGGAACGGCTCGCGCTCTTCTCGGTTGGCACGCTCAGGGCGGCGCCGGCCACCGTGCTGGAAATCGTCACCGAGTGGCGCGACAAGTACAGCGTACCGCTGTCTGACGGTGCGTGTGCGCTGATCGTGGCGCACGTGTGCGAGTATGACGGGTCGCTTCGCGAGACCGTGCGATGATCGCCGACGCGCGCAGTCAAGCGCTGCTTCCCGAGTTGCGATCGCGCGCGGATGCCGTGCGCGGCCTGTTCTCGACGTTGCCGGCCGTCATTCCACTACGGACCCCGATTGCACCACCGCCGATGCAGCGCTCAATCCATCACGCGCCGGAGTATGCGGACGCGGATATTCTCACCATCGACAACGTTTTTCATGACCGGGTAATTGTCGCGACCGTCGAGCCTCAGGCGAGTGGGGGATGGGTGTTCGCCTTGCGCGATTT
>JBEBIR010000756.1:0-2047 GCA_040080315.1 Gemmatimonas sp. | reverse complement strand
AGGTGTTGCCCGTGCAGACAAACAGTATGCGCATGAATTCAGGTATCGCCGACGAGATCAGGCACACAGTCGCGCAACTCCGTCGCGGACAACACACCCGGGCGAATGATGCGCCCGCGACGTCCGGTGCAGTCGATCACCGTTGATGGTGACGACGGCGACAGGCGACCACCGTCCAGCACATGAAGCGTTCCACGATGAATCGCATCGGACCACTGCTCAACAATCTCCCCGCAGGTCATCGCGGGTGGCACCCCAGGACGATTCGCACTGGTACTCGTGATGGGTTCACCGTAAGCCGACAGCAGGCGCTGCAGTCCCTCATGCGGAGTCCACCGCACCGCGACGCCTCCCTCGGGCCCGCGTAGTCGTTCCGGCACGCGCCCATCACCACCCTTCAACACGAGTGTGAGCGGACCGGGCCAGAACCGTGCGGCCAGGTGCGCGGCATACGTGGGGAGATGCAAGTCGAGTCGAGCGACCTGTCCGGGATCTCCGATCAGCATCAGGAACGGTTTGCCAGCCGGCCGACCCTTGAGTTGCACCAGTGATTCAACCGATTCGTGATCGACGGCCGTTCCGAAGCCGTAGACGGTCTCGGTTGGATACGCGAGGACGCCGCGGTTCGTGAGATGCTCGATGACACCGCGCAGCGCGGCGTCAATCTCGGCGGGCGCCCAGAACGGCGTGGTGAGCGACTGGTTACTCATTCCACGAGTGTACTCAGCGCCTCAGCGCGTGCAAAGTCCGCTTCGGTGGTGATCTTGAGACCACGTTCGCTGCCCTGCACCACGACCACGGGAAGTCCGAGACGCTCCACCAGCGCCGCGTCATCGGTGGCGAGCACCTGATCGCGCTGCGCTTCAACATGCGCGCGCTCAAGGACCTCGCGCGGGAACGCCTGCGGCGTCTGCGCACGCCACAATCGCGCACGGTCGACGGTGCGCACGATGCGTCCTGCATCATCGACTTCTTTGAGTGTGTCTACTACCGGCAACGCCGCAATCGCACCGTGGCCTTTGCGTGCCTCGGCGATGACGCGATCGATCGTGTCGTCGGTGACCAGCGGACGAGCGGCGTCGTGCACGACCGTGATCACGATGTGCTCCGGCAGGTCCTCGAGTCCGTTCAGCACACTTTGGTGGCGCTCGGTGCCGCCCGTACTGACCAGCAGACGGTCCACGTCGCACTGGAAGAGCCACGGCGGCGGATCGGCCGCATAGGCTTTGGGCAACACCACCACCACAATCGCCACATCCGGTCGCGCCATAAAGGCCTGCACGCTGTGCAAGAGCGCGGGCTTTCCAGACACCCATCGAAACTGTTTCAGCTCACCGCTGCCAGTTCGCGAACCAGAACCGCCGGCAACAATCACCACGCCGACATCGCGCACCGCCAGCGGCGCGGAGGCGTCGTCGCGATCGGATCGTGAACGCGCAGGCAGCGGCGGCGGAATCACACGCAACTCGCGTGGCGGATCGTCAGCGGGGCTCAACACGACGCGGCCCCTGTCACGCCGCCGCTCCGGCGCCTACGGTGCGCGCCAACACGTCGCCCAACGTGCGAACACCAATGACTTCCATGCCCTTTGGTACACGACGAGGCACGGCGCGATCCGAAAGAAACGCCAGCGTCATTCCGAGCTTCGCCGATTCCGCGAGACGGCGCTCGGCCTGTGAAACGGGTCGGACTTCGCCGCCCAATCCAAGTTCGCCAAGAAACACGGCGCGCGCGGGAAGCGCCCGATCGAGGATACTGGAAGTGATGGCCGCGGCGACCGCCAAGTCGACCGCAGGCTCCTGCACACGCATGCCGCCGACGATGTTGCAGAACACATCGAGTTGCGCGCAGGAGAACCCCCCGCGTTTGTCGAGCACCGCCAACAGCAACGCCAGCCGGCGTGAGTCAATCCCGCTGGCCACGCGCTGCGGCGTGCCAAATCCGGCGCGGACCGCGAGCGCCTGCACTTCCACCAACACGGGTCGCGTGCCTTCCATGAGGGCACACACCGCACTGCCGCTCGCGACGTCCGTGCGATCACCGAGAA
>JBEBIR010000098.1:0-9368 GCA_040080315.1 Gemmatimonas sp. | reverse complement strand
GGCCGATGCGGTGGTGATCATCACTGACCATGCCGGGGTGGACTACCAGCGCGTGGTCGACCACGCCACCCTCGTCGTCGATACCCGCAACGTCACGGCGGCTCTCAGGCCTGGTCAGGCGATGGTGCTGGGACTGGCGGCGACGCCGAGAGGGCGGTTGGAACGGCGACGCCGCGCGACTAGCTGACGCGCTTCGTCTTCTTGCGCAGAAAATCCATCAGCACGAACTGCCCTAGGCTCATCGTATTGGTGAAGTAGGCCTTGCCGCGACTGATCTCGCTCACGCGTTTCACGAACTCAATCAGGGCACGATCGCGCGCCAGCATGAAGGTGTTGATCATGATCCCGCTCTTCCGGCACGCCGCCACTTCGCGCAACGTCTCGGCAATCACGTAGCCGTCGAGCCCCATGGAATTCTTGTAGATCTGACCATCGGGCATCGTCAGGGCGGACGGCTTTCCGTCGGTGATCATGATGATCTGGCGCATATCCTTCTTCTGTCCCATCAGAATGCGACGCGCCAGCTTGAGTCCCTCCGCGGTGTTCGTGTGATAGGGGCCAACCTGCGCCTTGGCCAGGGTGGCAATGGGAATCTCCTCTGCGGAGTCATGAAAGAGCACCACCCGGATGGTGTCGCCCGGGAATTGTGTGCGAATCAAATGCGTGAGCGCGAGGGCGACCTTCTTGGCGGGTGTAAAGCGATCTTCCCCGTACAGAATCATCGAATGCGACGTGTCCAGCATGAGCACCGTCGCGCAGCTTGATCGGTATTCCGACTGGCGTACCATCAGGTCGGAGTAGTCGAGGTCGATGGGCACGGCGAGCGATCCGGTGCGTGCGAGCGCGTTGGCCAGGGTACCGGCGACATCGAGATTCAGCATGTCGCCAAACTCGTACGGCTTGCTCCATGCATCGGACTCGACGCCCGTGGAAAGCTGCGGCGTGTCGTGGCTGCCAATACTGGACTTGCCAAAGGACCCCAGCAGATGACGCAACGTCTTGTATCCGAGGAAGTCGATCCCGCGATCGGTCAGGTTGAACTGCACATCGCGCGCGGCCGCATGCTCAACGGATCCTTTGCCGGTCGCCGGTTGATGCCCCGAAGGCATGCGCACGGGCGCCTCGACAGTGAGCATGCCATCATCAACCAATCGCGTCACCAGATTGTCCAGCAGTTCGGCGAGCTTCTCCTCGGACACCTCATCACCGTCACCACGAAGGGCCTTGAGCATCTCGGGTGTGATCTGGCCTGACTCGATGAGCGCCTGCAGAATGGCGGACTTGAGCGCGTCGAGCGACCGATCGGCTGGCTCGCCGGGGTCTCCCCACCCGTCCTGCGCCCCACCGGCGAAACCCGACTGCAGCAGAAAGTCGGCCAACTGGTCGAGGAGCGCCTGCATGTCCACCGCATCGGCCATCTGCGGATTGAACTTGGAATAGGTATGGAACCGCATGGCGCGCCGCTCTCGGTTGGAGATCTGACAGATATCTATCTTGTTATACGCATGAGATCAGCCGCTCGATCCCGCAATCCGTTCCGGGTCCTCGCCGAACATCGAAATTTCCGACTCTTCTGGGTCGGTCAGACGCTGTCCCTCGTCGGCTCCTGGATGCAGACGATGGCCCTGGGGTGGCTTTCGCTGCAGCTGTCGAACAGTGCCTTCGTGGTAGGACTTGTCGCCAGCGTTGGCGCCATTCCCGTGGTGCTGTTTTCGATGCACGCCGGTGCGCTGGTTGATCGCGCGGACCGCCTGAAGGTTGTTCGTATCACGCAGTCCGTATTCCTCGCGCAGGCGGTCATCCTGTGGCTCCTCACCTGGACTGGACATGCCACGATCGGGGTGCTCCTCGTGCTGGCGTTTGTTCAAGGGCTGGCAACCGCGATTGAGGTCCCGGCGCGCCAGTCCATGATCATTCAGCTGGTCGGGCGAGAAGACCTTCAGCCGGCCATCGCGCTCAACTCCAGCGGCTTCAATCTCGCACGCATTGTCGGTCCAGCCGTAGGCGGACTGGTGATTCACCGCTACGGCATTGCCTGGTGCTTCGGCGTCAATGCCCTGAGCTTTGTCGCGGTGTTGTGGGGACTCCTGTTGATTCAGCTGCCGCCGGTCCCTTCAGCGTTTTCAGGCGAACGCCTGCGCAACGTGATTGCGGCCGCCACGCGCGACGCCATCGCCGGCCTCCGGCACCTCGATCAACCCGGCGTCGTACGCGACCTGCTGGCGTTGGTCACGGTCGGCGCGATTTTCGGTGCGCCGTTCATCACCCTGATGCCCGTCATCGCTCGCGATCGCTTGGGACTCGATGCGGGCGGCTATGGCGTCCTCCTGGCGTTCCTGGGAGTCGGTGGACTGATCGGCGCGCTGACGATTGCCGGACCAGCCACCCATTGGAGTCGAGGGCGCGTCACGCGCACCACGGGACTGCTGTTTCCCGTGCTCGTGATACTGTTGGCATTCACGACGAACGCGCGCGTGGCCGAGTGGCTGTTGTTCGCGATCGGCGTGGTGATGATCATGTTCAACGCGCTGACCAACGGAATACTCCAATTGCGCGTGCCCGAGGAATTTCGTGGCCGACTGATGGCCTTCTACTCATTGGTATTTGTCGGCCTGTCACAAGCGATCGGCGCATTCGCCGTGGGTGCCGTGGCGCGCGCCGTCGGTGTCGAGTGGGCGATCGGGGCTTCAGCGATGCTGACACTGTGCTTCGCGGTGTGGACGTTTGTTCGGTCGCCGGAGCTGGCGCGGCTTTGAGCCGACGGGAACAACAGACGTGAGACAAGGGACGGGAGACGGCAGACTCAGACGCGGCTGGACTGACGCTCGCTAGTACTCCATCGGCCCGCCCTTCCGCCGCGTCTCGCGTTCGGCGCGCCCATATCGACCGGCATCGCTGCGTGAGATCTTGCGCCGAGCCACCAGCGCCTCAAGTACCAGTTCGCAGGCAACCACGATCATCGCATCATCGCCTCGTGGGGCGAGACCAACAGCCGTCACCATGCTCACCAGCCCGGGCACAGTATCAAAGCCCTGCTTGACGAGCCCGAGCGGCACGTCATCGGCCACCTGTAGCGCGCTGCCCGCGTCGAACCACATCACGATCTCGTCGGTGTCGAGATCACCGGCGCGTTCGCGTAGCGTCACGTCGCAGGCACGACGAATGAGTTCGCGTGCAATCGTCGCACCGCCCACCAACTCGCCCTCGTATTCCAGTTCGATCTTGCCGGTGATGGCGGGCAACGCACTGTACACATCGACAATGCGCGGAACGGCCTCCTGATCGCCGGCCATGAGTGCTCGCTGCTCGGCGTTCGAGACGACATTCTCGATGGTGGTGATGGGCAGGCGTTGCGAGACACCCGAACGACGGTCGATGCGCTTGTCTTCCCGCGCCTCGAAGGCCACGCGCTCGACGATCTCCTCGATGAGATCCGGCAGGCGGATGGACACACCGCCATCACGCTGTGTCCACGCTTCCTGCTTCGTGATCGCCACACCCAACGCGACACTCTCGGGATAGTGCGTGATAATCTCGCTGCCGATGCGATCCTTGAGCGGTGTGATGATCTTGCCGCGCGCCGTATAGTCTTCGGGATTGGCGGTAAAGCACAGCAGCACGTCGAGCGCGAGTCGTACCGGGTAGCCTTTGATCTGGACGTCGCCTTCCTGCATGATGTTGAACAGCCCCACCTGCACTTTGCCGGCCAGGTCAGGCAATTCATTCAACGCGAAAATTCCACGATTCGCGCGCGGCAGCATGCCGTAGTGAATCGTCAACTCGTCGCCCAGAATGTGTCCGCCGCGCGCCGCCTTGATGGGGTCGACATCGCCGATGATATCCGCGATCGTCGCATCGGGCGTGGCGAGTTTCTCGACGAAGCGCGAGTCACGGGATACCCACACGACGGGCGTGTCATCGCCATGCTCGGCGATGAGCAGCCGCGCATACTTGGAAATCGGACGGAATGGATCGTCGTTGACTTCACTGCCCGCGACGATCGGCATCTCCTCATCCAGCAGCGTCGTCAGCGCCCGCAAGATGCGCGACTTCGCCTGACCCCGCAGTCCCAGGAGAATGAAGTTGTGGCGGGCCAGCAGCGCGTTCACGATTTGCGGCATGACCGTGTCTTCGTAGCCCAGCACGCCGCGAAAAAGCGGCCCACCCCGGGAAAGACGCGCGATGAGATTTCGACGGATCTCGTCCTTGACGCTGGCCGGGCGGGTGGCGGCGTAAGGAGAGCGGCGCAGCGCGCCCAGCGTTTCGGGAAGACGGGACACAGGACCTCGACGGGCGATGAGTTGTTCGGTCGTGAATAACAGTACCAACCGTGTGGCCAGAATTCCTCATCACGGCGACACTGGCACGGGTTTCCGCCGAACTGCTTATGGGGACGGCGCTTGCGTCACCGCAGGCCGCAAAAACGCTTGACAGAGCGGTCCAGTCCGCTAAATTCCCTTCGCTGTATCCCCGTCGGCTTCCTGCCGGGGGGGCCGTGCGCTTTTCCTGACGCACGGCGCATCCTACGCCAATGCTCGGAGAAAGACCATGAAGCGCATCGCCCTGTTCGCTGTTGCTGGACTCGTGCTCGCCGCCTGTGCCGCCAAGGAAGAGGCTCCAAAGGTGGATTCCGCCGCTGCACCGGCCGCCGCTGCTCCCGCAGCGATGGATTCGGGCGCCGCGATGGCCGCGCCGGTGGCTACCACGAAGCCCGACACCACGAAGCACTAGTCTGTAGCAAATCCGTTTCGGCTTCGGCCGAAGCGACACTCGGGGCGCGTTCTTCGGAACGCGCCCCGACGTGTTTCAGTGCCAAGCTACACGAAGGGCAGATCGACAACCGTCGCCGGCAACAGACCGGCCGGTGAGGCCACGCGGACCTGATCTCCAGCGGCGACTTCCCGCCGGATCATGGCCAGGGCAATGGAACCCAGTCTTGGCGAGACTGCCGTGCTTCGCACGTCCCCAACGACCTTTTCAGCCGAATCCGTGACCTCGGCGCCAGTTATCAGCGCGACGTTGCTCAGCAAGCCTCGCAACTGCTTGTTCACGTGTCCGCGAAAGTGCAGGCGGGCAACCGTCTCCTGACCGGTATAGCAACCCTTGGAAAATGAAATCGCACCCAACGTGTCGAGATTGACCTCTTGGGGAATTGTGTTCTCATCCATGTCCACGCCGATCGCCGGAATACCGGCCTCGATGCGCACAAGATTCCAGAGGGTTGGCGATCCCATGATGATCGGCGACGACTCCAGACGATTCTGAATCCCGTCGGCCGCTGTGCTCTCCGCGAGCAGCAAGATCGCGGGAACGTTTCCCATTGGTCGCACGAGAACCGCCCGGGCCGAATGGTCGGCGGTGAACTCCTGGGCGAACTGCACGGCCATGGAGCCGACGATCATCCAAGCCCGATACCGATCGCCGTCGTCGGTGACTTTGCAGAGCCGAGGATTCACATACTTGCGGGCGAGGGTCAGCCAGGCGGCGGAGGCGGCGGGCAACACACTGATGAGAAACGTTGTTTCGTCGAATCGCACAATCAGCATGTCCGTCACCATCTTGCCCTTCGGCGTCAGTGCCGCCGCGTACACGCTGGCACCGACCGCCATTGCCGACACGTCATTGGTGACCAGACCATTCAGCGCCTCGGCGGATTTCTCACCACGAAAGGCACTCCACACGCCGTGCGCATCAAACCACGCGGCGTTGGTGCGGAGCGCGCCGTAGGCCGTCTGTTCGTCGGGCGTCAGGGTGTTGAGCATTCAGGCAAGTTAGTGGACGGTCTTGAGCTTGGTGAATGAGTTGTCTGTTGTTCCATCACCGCTCCCCACGCTCACTACCTGCTCCTGCTCATGCCTCCGTCCAACTCGCGTCTCTCTCGGTTACGCACTGCCGCCATAGCTCGCGTCCAGCAACTCCACTGGATGCATCACGCGCGCCGCAGAGCCACTCCGCAATAGCCCGGCACCAATCTGCATCATGCACCCGGGATTCCCGGTGGCCACGATCGTCGCGTGCGTCTCCGCAATGCGCGCCAGCTTCGGCACCAGCACGGCATCCGACGTGTCGGGTTCAACGAGATTGTAGATGCCCGCACTGCCGCAGCATTGATCGGCATCCTCCAACGGCACCAGCTCAAGTCCGGGAATCGCGGCCAACACGGCGAGTGGTTGACGCACCACCCGCTGCGCGTGCATCTGATGGCACGGCGGATCGTGCGTCACACGCAGCGCGAGTGGTGCACCCAGACGCGGGCCGGCGTCGGCCAGCAATTCACTCACATCCCGCGCGCGGGCGGCCACGGCTCGCGCGCGCGCCGCCCACGTCGCGTCGTCATGCAACAGATGACCGTACTGCTTGATCATGGCGCCGCAGCCGGCCGAATTGATGGCGATAACCGAGGGACTGGTCGCCTCGAACGCGAGAATATTCCGCTGCGCGAGTTCACGTGCGCCATTCAGGTCACCCGCGTGCGCGTGGAGCGCGCCACAGCAATGCTGCTGCATCGTCTCGACCACCGTGTACCCGTTGTGCACCAGCACGCGTGTGGTTGCGTCGTTGACGTGACGAAAAAGTCCGTCCATGACGCAGCCGCGGAGACATGTGACAGAAACGGCGGCGGGGGTGGGGCTCGGAGACGGGAGACGGGAGACGCGAGACGGGAGATGGCCCGAGGGCGGAGTGGCCTGTCGAGATGGAAGACGAACTGGTGCGGTCGACGCCAGCATCGCCATCGGGAATGCGAGACGATCGGGCAGCGCACGGGCGAGCGCTCGCGGGAGTCCGCTGTTGCGAAACAGTCGCGCGACGGCGAGGCCAACGCGCAACGACGTTGTGCGCTTGAATACGCTCAGCATGATTCGCGCGACCCACGGAATGCCGCGCACGGGTACCATGGTAGCACGCGTTGCCTCCAGCAGGTCGCCGTAGGGGACGCCGGATGGACACGCCGTCTCGCACGCGCGGCACCCTAGGCAGCGATCCAGGTGTTGTCCCACGTCCGCGTCGTCCAGCGCGACATCGCCTTCCAGCAGTCGACGCATCAGCACGAGACGACCGCGCGGACTGTCGTTCTCGTCTTCGAGATTGACGTACGTCGGACAGGCTTGCAGGCAGAATCCGCAATGCACACACGCGTCGAGACCAGCCGCGGCACTCGCCAAAGGCGTGCCGGGTATGGCGCAGGCGGGAGACGCTCCAGCAAGCATGCTCATCCCACGTTCCTCATCGTGCTGTCGTCGCCGCGCCGACGCGCGATGCCTCGCCAAGGATGCCGGGATTCAGAATGCCGGCCGGATCAAATGCCTCACGGAGTCGTTGTGCGATTCGATCGTTCACCGCGCAGGGCACGGCGTCCCATGCCCCCCGCGGCAGACGCTCGGCGATCGCGCGATCGGGCGGTGACCACGACGCGCCCGGCGTCACGGCAGAAGCGCACGACACGCGGATCGCCCCACGCACCGGTTCCAACACTGTACGGACGTTCGTGGCTCCGTGCGCTGCTAACCACGTGTCAGCCTGACGCCACGTCGTCGCAGAGCTGAGCGGCGCATCCGTGATGCGCAGCGTCGTGTCGCCCGTGTCACACGTGCGAATCGTACGCCACACCGCGGTGTCGACGAGTGAGAGGGGCCCGATGTCGGCGAGCGCGCGGCGTTGGGCATCCACCCGTGTGCGATTGCCCGTGGCGCGCGCCAGCAACACGATAGGCGCATCCGGAAGCTGATGTGCGGCGCGCACCGCGGTGGGTGCGCCGTGCGCCAGCAGTATCAGCGACGCGAGTGAGAAGGTGGTTGCCAGCAGCGGCGCACTGTTGAGTCGGGCGATCAACTGCGCGAGCGCGCGATCATGCGCCTCTGGCTCGGTCGGGAGATCGATGGCGATGGCGAATGTCTCGTCGATGGACGGGCGGGCGTGCAGTCGCACACTCACCTGCGCGATGACACCCAGGGTGCCCCAGGCACCGGTCGCGAGTCGCACGAGATCGAATCCCGCGACGTTCTTCACCACGCGTCCGCCGGCGCGCACCGTCGTGCCGTTGCCGGTGACGACGCTCAGTCCGAGGATCAGATCCCGCGCACGCCCGGCGCCGAGCGCGAGTGGTCCGTGCGATGCCGTGGCAATCGTGGCGCCAATGGTGCCGCTGTCCAACGCGTCGTGCGAGGCGTAGGGCTCGAGTGCCAGCCACTGTCCGTGTTGCGCAGTGACGTGCGCGATCTCGCCGAGTGTGGTTCCAGCGTGCGCCGTGAGGACGAGATCACCGGGAACGTACTCGATGATGCCGCAGAGTTCGCGTGTGGACAGCGCCTGCGTGGCCGCGACGGGGCGGCCGGCGGAAAGCCACGTGCCGGAGCCTTCAACGCGTAATGGCATGGCCGATGCATGCGCGTCGGCGATGGCAGACGTGAGGGCGGCGAGTGCAGAGTGCGGCATAGCGTTCGGTGCCCTTAGCGGGGCAAGCTCCCGTGCCACTCTCGACAACTCTTCACCGGCACGACCTTTCCCGGGTTCGCCCGATGCTCGGGATCAAAACTCTCACGAACGGCACACATCATCGCCAGCGAGTCGTCGTCAAACAGTTTCGGCATGTAGTCCAGCTTGTCCAGCCCAACGCCATGCTCGCCGGTAATGGTGCCACCAATATCAATACACGCCTGCATGATTTCGGTCATGGCGGCATGCACGCGTTCGGTCGCTCCGGGTTCGTTAGGGTCGTACGGAATGTTGGGATGCAAGTTGCCGTCGCCCGCATGAAAGACGTTGCAGACGTTGACACCGTGTCGATGGCCAATCGCGCCGATGCGGTCAAGGATCTCGGGCAGTCGCGTTCGTGGCACCACGGCGTCCTGCACGACCAATGCCGGCGCGATGCGCCCCATGGCCCCGAACGCTTTCTTGCGTCCCTGCCACAGCCGCATGCGCTCATCGTCGGTGGCCGCCGTGCGCACGGATCGCGCCCCATGCGCATGGCAACAACGCGTGATGGTTTCGACGTCGTCAGCGAGCCCTGCTTCCAGGCCATCCACCTCACAAAGCAGAATGGCGGCCGCATCGACCGGATAGCCGGCCGCATAGATCGACGCTTCAATCGCACAGATGGTGGGATTGTCCATCATCTCCAGCGCGGCCGGGACGATGCCGCTCGCGACAATACTGCTCACCGCGCTCGCGGCATCATGAATGCTGCCGAAGTCTGCGAGCAGCGTGCGCACCGCTTGCGGCAGTGGCACGAGACGCACCCACACATCGGTCGCCACGCCGAAACAACCTTCCGAGCCGACGAACAACCCCAACAGGTCATATCCTTCCGCGTCACCATAGGGGTCGCCAAGTCGCCGGACTTCGCCGCTGGGCAGCACGACATCCAG
>JBEBIR010000097.1:0-9408 GCA_040080315.1 Gemmatimonas sp. | reverse complement strand
ATGTTGACCGACGCGCAAATGACGGAACACGACGCGGCGCGCGGAACAGAGTTTGATCGACTCTTCCTGACCTACATGATGCAACATCACCGTGGTGCGGTCACGATGGTGCGCACCTTGTTCTCGTCGCATGGCGCCGGTCAGGACGAGACGGTTTTCAAGTTCGCGTCCGACGTTGAGGTGGATCAATCCACCGAAATTCGTCGGATGTTGTCCATGATGCTCGAGATGGGATTCGCGCCGCCCTCAGAGTAAGGCGCTGTCAACCCTGTTGTACCACGTTCGCCAACCCAGAGGACTCGTCATGCCTTTGCCCCAACCACCACACATCATCGCGCGCGCCCGTGTCAGGCACGCGGTGGCGTTCGTGGCCGTGATCGGACTTGCTGCCTGCTCCGCCAGCACACCGACACCCGCACCAACGCCGGCCGTCAATCCCGCGACCGACGCTCGCGTTGGCCTCAAGGCGGGTCTGATGGACGCCGGCGAAGCGACATCGAATATGAAGGTCACCGCCAAGGCGGTGTCGCCACCAGGTTTTCTGGGCATCACGAATTCCGATCTTGCCTTCACCGGCAAGTACGCCATTCAGGGGAACTACAACGGACCGGTGATCTGGGACGTGTCGGATCCATCGAAGCCCGTGATGGTCACCGCGTACACGTGTCCCGCGTCGCAGAATGACATCTCCGTGTATCGGAACCTGATGTTCATGTCGGCCGAGGCGAACAACGGGCGCACCGATTGCCTCCCCGGCGGCGTCGCCGACACGGTCAGCAAGATCCGTATGCGCGGCGTGCGCGTGTTCGACATCACGGATATCAAGGCGCCAAAGCTCGTAGCCAACGTGCAGACATGCCGCGGCTCACACACGCACACAGTGCTCGAAGACCCCAAGGACAAACAGAACGTCTACATCTATGTGTCAGGCTCGGCCGGCATTCGTTCACCGAACGAACTGGCCGGGTGCGCGGGAAACCTCACGGCCGACGATCCGAATTCCTCGCGTCTGCGTATCGAGATCATCAAGGTGCCGTTGGCCGATCCCTCCAAGTCAGCGGTGGTCAGTCGCGCGAATATCTTCACCGGCCTGAAGGAGAATCCCCGCCACGGTCTCTCCGACGCCGACAAGGAAGCGGCAGCCGCACAGGTTGCCACCGGTCGCGCAGCGGGTGCCTTCATTGCGCGGAATCCGCAGTCCGGAATCGACATGGTGGTTCCGAATCAGGTCGTGCGTCCGCTGCTGGACAGCGCAGTGAAGGCGCGCGGCGGATCCGGGGCGCCAACCGGTGCAGACAGCACCGCGTTGCGCGGCACGTTGCAGACCGTCGTGAACCGTATGTTTGCCGTCGCGCCATCAACGGGCAATGGTCCGGTCTCGGATCGCTCGCAGTGCCACGACATCACCGTGTATCCGGCGCTGGGATTGGCCGGCGGCGCATGCGAAGGTCACGGCTTGTTGCTGGACATCAGCGATCCGGTCAATCCGATTCGTCTTGACGCCGTGGCGGACTCAAACTTTGCCTACTGGCATTCGGCGACGTTCAACAACGACGGAACGAAGCTGCTGTTCTCCGACGAGTGGGGCGGTGGCGGTGGTCCGAAGTGCCGCGCCGGCGACAAGCCCGAGTGGGGGGCCGATGCGATCTTCACCATCGAAAACAAGAAGCTCAAGTTCCAGAGTTACTACAAGCTTCCTTCCTATCAGACGTCGAACGAAAACTGCGTGGCGCACAACGGCTCGCTCATCCCGATTCCCGATCGCGACGTGATGGTGCAGGCGTGGTATCAGGGTGGCATTTCCGTGTTCGACTGGACCGATGCCAAGAACCCGAAGGAGATCGCGTCGTTCGACCGCGGTCCGGTGGATGGAACACGCATGGTGTCGGGTGGCTCATGGTCCGTGTACTGGTACAACGGCAGCATGATCAGTTCCGAGATCGCGCGCGGACTCGATATCGCCGAATTGGTCCCCAGCCAGTACATCTCCCAGAACGAGATCGATGCGGCGAAGACGGTGAAGTGGAGCTATCTCAACGCGCAGGGCCAGCCCAAGATCGAATGGCCGGCCAGCTTCTCCCTGGCCAAAGCGTACACTGACCAGCTTGAGCGCAAAGGATGCGTGAGTGCGTCGCGCATCGGCGACATTCGTTCTTCAATCTCGAACGCTGAGAAGGCGTCGGGTGCGCAGCGCAACGCCGCGCTCACCGCGCTCAGTGCAACGCTTGATCGCGAACGCGGCTGCGACGCGAAGAAGGTGAACCTGCTCAAGAAGTCACTGCAGGACCTGATGACGACCGTGATGTAGATCGAATGCCACCCTGAACGGGTGGTGAGGATCGCACCAAAGAGCCCCCGGTTCCGCGTTCCGCGGGATCGGGGGCTGCTCCGTGTGTGAGGGAAGCGCCGCTGCGCAGGCGAGAGAATTCCGTTATATATGGTAAAGCAAATATGATCCACGCCCAATCATCGCCATGTCAACCTGCGCGAGTCCCGCTACCAACCTCCCGTCGAACGAGACGCTCGTTCACGTGGACGATCTGGATGCCCTGTTCAAAGGCTTCGCCGATCCAACTCGCTTGCGTCTGCTGAGCGTGCTCGCCGCCGGCGAACTCTGCGTCTGCGATCTCGTCGAGCTGCTTCAATTGCCACAGCCAGCGGTCTCGCGACACCTTGCGTACCTGCGTCGCATGGGCCTCGTGGAAACGACGCGCGAATGGAAGTTCGCGCACTATCGTCTGTCTGAACCAACCAATGCCGTGCATCGCAATCTCATCAACTGCGTTCGCTCCTGCTTCCTTGGCATCCCGTCACTCGATGCCGAGCGCGCGTTAGCCGAGTCGAGAGTGCGCGAACGCGCCGTGAGGTCCTGCTGATGTCGACACCGATTCTCAATCGCCTCTCCACACTCGACCGCTTTCTGCCGTTGTGGATCTTCACGGCGATGGCCCTGGGTCTGCTGCTGGGTCGGGTGTATCCCGACCTCGGCGCGGCGCTTGATCGCGTGCAACTGGCTGGGGTGTCCGTTCCCATCGCCGTGGGCTTGTTGTGGATGATGTATCCCGTGCTGGCCAAGGTGCGCTACGAAACCATCGGGCGGCATGTCGGAAACACCAAACTGCTGGGGACGTCGCTGGTCCTCAATTGGATCATCGGACCGCTGGTGATGCTCGCGCTGGCGTGGCTCTTCCTGCCCGATCTGCCGGCGTATCGCAATGGACTGGTATTGATTGGTCTCGCACGCTGCATCGCCATGGTGCTGATCTGGAATTCGCTGGCGTGCGGATCGGGGGAACTGGCGGCAGTGCTGGTGGCGCTCAACTCGGTGTTTCAGATTCTCACGTATTCCGTATTGGGCTGGTTGTTTCTGACGGTCGTTCCGGGCTGGTTTGGTGCGGATACGACCACGCTGCAGGTCTCGATGGCCGATATCGCACGGAGCGTGGGCATCTTCCTGGGCCTTCCGCTGGTGGCTGGCTATCTCACGCGCAAGACGCTGGTCCATGCGAAGGGCGCGGCATGGTACGATGACGTGTTCATGCCGAAGTTCGGACCGACGGCACTGCTCGGTCTCCTGTACACCATCGTGCTGATGTTCGCGATGCAAGGCAATCGCATTGTGTCGCAGCCGCTGGATGTGCTGCGCATTGCGATTCCGATGCTGGTGTACTTCGCCGTAATGTTCGGACTCGCGTTCTGGTTGTCGCGGCGATGGGGTTTCGACTACGAAACCACGGCGTCGCTGTCATTCACCGCCGCCGGCAACAACTTCGAGCTGGCGATTGCTGTTGCCGTGGCGACGTTCGGCATCGCGTCAGGCGAAGCCCTGGCCGCCGTCATCGGGCCGCTGATCGAAGTGCCCGCGCTGGTGGGACTCGTGTACGTCTCGCTGTGGGCGCGCCGCCGCTACTTCCCGGCTGACGCGACTGTCCCCGCGCGGAGCGTCGCCTGATGCGCTACGCGCTCATCTCGGACATCCACGCGAATCTGCAGGCGCTCGATGCGGTGCTCGCCGACATCGACGCGCGTGGCGACACAGACGCGATCTACCATCTTGGTGATCTGGTGGGCTACTCCGCCAACCCCAATGAAGTGGTCGCGCGGCTGCGCGAGCGCGGCATTCAAGGCATTGCCGGCAACTATGATTCGACGGTCGCGACCGGATACAAACACTGCGGATGCAAGAGTGAAACGGCACGGCAGGAAGAACTCGCGCACATCAGCTACGCGTTCACGCGCCGCACGGTGACGAGCGATACCAGTCGCTATCTCGGCGGCTTGCCGTTTTCACTCGATGTGCGACCCCTCGGCGGACATGCCGCTGGTCCACGGCTGGTGATGGTTCACGGAACGCCAACGCTCAATACGGTCTACTGGACGGAAGATCGCTCCGACGACTTCTGCCTCAAGATGGCGGCGAGCATGGGACTCAGGCGCGGCGATGTGATGGCCTTCGGCCATACGCACAAGCCGTGGCATCGCGAGGTGGAGGGCATCCACTTCATCAACACCGGTAGCGTAGGTCGGCCCAAGGATGGCGACTGGCGCGCCGGGTATGTGCGGCTTGCGCTGGATGTTTCGGACCTGCACGTGGACTTTGTGCGTGTGCCGTACGATGTCGAGTCGACGGTGCGTGGCGTGGTGGAGGCACAACTCCCCCTGGAGTTTGCCGAGTTCCTGCGCGCCGGCGGCGACCGCTAGTTTTCAAGAGACCCAAACCGGACTCCCCGATGCGCGCTCTTCGCTTGCTCGCCGTCTTCTCGACCATCGTCGTTGGTGTTCCACTCAGTGCCCAGCAAACGCCGCCGGGAGGCATGACGCACACGCCAGGCATGAAGCACACACCGGGTATGGAGCATGTCGCAGCAACCACGCAGCCCACGCAGAGCGGTCAGGCCGCGTTCGCGACGGTCGCGGAGATCGTGAAGATCCTCGAAGCAGACAAGACAACGGATTGGGCGAAAGTTGACCTTGAAGCACTCCGCCAGCATCTGATCGACATGGATGCCGTCACCATGCGTGCTCGCGTGCGCAACGTGCCGAACGCGGGTGGCCTCACCATGGACATCACCGGTGAGCCGACGGTGGCCGCATCGGTACGGCGCATGGTGAGCGCGCACGCGCCCATGCTGGAGTCGATTGGTGGATGGCGCGCAAGCACTGCGTCTATTCCCGGCGGCATGCGTTTCACCGTTGTGGCGAGCAACCCGGCAGACAGCGCCACCGTCGCCCGTATTCGCGGACTCGGCTTCATCGGATTGATGGTGCAGGGTGATCATCATACCGTGCATCACCTGATGATCGCGAAGGGCGCTGGCGCGGCGGCGCATACGCACGGCGCACCGTGAGGATTCGGCGCTCGCGCCCATGCGAAGACACCTCACTCGCGATGTGGAACAACAGACTAGGAGACGGAGGACTGGAGACGGTAGACTCAGACGTTACAGGTCTTGGTCTCGAGTCGCCCGTCTTTCGTCGCTTGTCTGTTGTTCCACCATGGCGACCTAGACCTTTCAGGATGCACCCTGACTCAGGTGCAGAGGCATGAATCGACGCGACGCTCTCTTGGGCATCGGCCTTGGCGCGCTCGGCGTGATGAATGCGCGCGGGCCGACAGGCATGCTGCGACATCGCCCGTGGTCCTCGTCTTTCGAGCCTGACGTCGACCTGTCGCTCGTCGCAGCACCTGATGAAGTACAGATTCGGTCAGGTGCACGTACGCGCGTGTGGCGGTTTACGGGCACCGTGATCAAAGGGCCTGCCACGTCATTGCAATCGCTGCCCGGCTCATACCTGGGGCCCGTGATTCGCGTCCGCCGTGGACAGAAAGTACGGATTCGGTTCCGCAATGACTTGGCCGAGCCCAGCATCGTGCACTGGCACGGACTTGATGTGCCCGAAGCGGCGGATGGCCATCCGCATCTCGCGATTGGTTCCGGCAGCGAATATGTGTACGAGTTCGAGGTGCTCAATCGGGCCGGCACATACTGGTATCATCCGCATCCGCATGGCAAGACCGGCAGCCAGGTGTACTGGGGCTTGGCCGGGATCTTGGTGGTAACGGACGACGAGGAGGACGCGTTGCCGTTGCCGCGTGGCGCGGAGGAGTTCGTGTGTGTGCTGCAGGATCGCACGTTTGATGCGCAGAATCAGTTCGCGTATCTGGCCGGTGGCATGATGGATCAGATGCACGGGTTGCTCGGCGAGCGCCAGCTCGTGAACGGCGCGGAGAACACCACACACACATTGGCCACGCGGGCGTATCGCATACGCCTCCTCAATGCGTCAAGCACGCGCGTGTACAAGCTGATGTGGGATGACGGCACACCCATGACCATCATCGGCGCCGATGGCGGGTTGTTGGAACAGCCCCTCGAGCAGCCGTTCCTCACGCTTGCGCCGTCGCAGCGCGCCGATGTCATTCTGGACCTGAGTCAACGCGCGATCGGCACGTCGGTGCAATTGCGCAGTGCGCCGTTCGCGGCCGCTGAGGTGAGTATCGACACGGCGGGCATGATGGGCGGCATGGGCGGAATGCGTGGCAGCGCCCCGTCGAACGGCGCATCATTGCTCTTGATGACGGTCCGCGTGGCCCGGAAGGAAGTGTCGTCATTCCGCCTGCCGACGCGCCTCAGCCCCTACGGTCCGGCGTGGGCGGTTGACACCGCGGCGCCGGTGCGGCGTATTGCGCTCGACTTTCGTGCCGGTCAGTGGCTGATTGACGGGCGCAGCTTCGACATGATGGACGTGGCGCCTGAAGACATCGTGCGCGCCGGATCAACGCACGTGTGGGAGATCGCAAATATTGGTGGCATGATGGGCCAGCAGATGGCGCATCCTTTTCACGTGCACGGAACGCAATTTCGTATCCTGAGCCGCACGCGTCCGGCTGACGCCACGTTGCCGTCAGGCTCCGTACGCGAAGGTCTTGTCGATGCGGGGTGGCACGACACGGTGTTGGTGATGCCGCGCGAGACGGTGCGACTGCAGATGCACTTCACCACGTACACCGGACTGTTTCTCTATCACTGCCACATCCTGGAGCACGAGGATATGGGCATGATGCGCAACTTCCGCGTGAACGCGTAGCGCTGCCCACGCGGCGTCGCATGGGCGGCAGGTCGTCAAGCCTACTTCAGACGAACGCCCGCGCCGTCGTCAACCGTGACAACAATGGGAATTCCCAGGCCCACACTCTGCGACACCGTGCAGAAGGCCTCGAATTGCGACAGAATGCGATCAACCTGCTCGATCTCGCTCCCCGGCTTCCCGAGCGTGATCGTCACGGTGATTTCCTGGACGCGCAATCGCTTCTCCGCGTTGCGCTCGACGCGGGCGCTGGCCGTGGCGCGAATGCCGCCCGCATCTTGTTTGAACTTTCGCAAGGCGAACAGGAGACTGGCGGTCAGGCAGTTCGCGACGCTGGCCAGCAACATCTGCGTCGGTGACGGTCCGCTGCCCGCACCCAGTGGTGCGGGTTCATCGGCCAACATCGACGGAATCGACTCACCAAAGTCGACCAGGAACTGATAGTCCTTTTGTTGGGTGACGGTGATGCTCATGAGATGTCGGGCGCGCCGCTACTTCCCCAGGCCGATCGAGACACCCAGTCGCAGGACGAGATTCTGTCCGCTGCCTGACGATCCGGTCACCGTCACCGACTGGCCAGTCGAGTTGGAAACGACGACATCTTCAAAGTTGATGGCGCCGAAGGTCAGGCCGAGATCGAGATTGACTCGCGGCGTGAGTCGCACAAGCACGCCGCCGCCGCCGTTGATCTGCGTGCCATTCGCGGTCAGCGTGAACGTGTCACCCTGCTCCACGATGTCCGCTTCCTGTGTGAGATAGGCCAGGCGGGCCGAGAAATAGGGCGCCGCGCGATCGCTCCCGATGTCCATCACGTAGCGTGGCTCGACGAACGGTCCGGACAGGTTCACGGTCTTGAATCCCTGAACATTCAGATCGTGAATTGAGGACTGGTAGCCGAGCCCCAGCGAGAAGGCGCTGGGGTTGTAACGGACCTGCGCCTCAAAGCCCGCCCCATTGGAGAGTCCCTCGTACGCGTCGCCGATCACGCCCACATAGAGGCCGGACGCCTGAAGCGACCAGCGGTGCGCCGACTGCGCCGAAAGCGGGGTGGACAGCACCAACGCAGCAACGACCAGCCGAAACACTGATACCGAACGACGATAGAGCATAAACGTGATCTCCTGTAAGGGGACCAAGGCATGTGCGCATAGTGCGTCAACACGTTTGGGCACGACTTCCTAATGGTAACGCAACGAAAAGATCGGGCGTATGATTTAGTCTACCGCCGCGGCACCGATGAGCCAATGACCCATTTTCTGACCGCTTTACGCATTAGGGGACAGGGATCGGATACACAGTCTCAAACATCATGCCCCCGAGCGAACGCCCGGGACTTACCGCCACCGGAGGTCGGTTGCTATGGAACGCGTCATCCTGCGTCATCTGAAGGGGTCGAAGGCAAGCCAAGTGGAGGAGTTTCCTCTCCAGGGTTTCTCGGAACTGGTGCTGGGACGTGATCCGAACTCCGGAGTGCGGTTCGACCCTGAAAAGGACGATCTGGTGGGCCGCCAGCATGCGCGCATCGCCCGCGACGCGAACGATCCGCACCGCTTCACGGTCACCGACCTGAATACCCGAAACGGCACCTACCTCAACAAGCTTCGCGTGGTGGGCACGATGCCGGTACAACCCGGCGATGTGATCCAGCTGGGAGCGGGCGGACCGGAACTGCAGTTTGACATCGATCCACTGCCGGCGCAGTACCTGAAGGCGACGCGCATGGCGGCCGGCTCGCCGCATGGCGGCGTTAGCGAGACGCGCGTGGGTGCGACGGCGGCCGGAGCAGGCGCCGCGGTGGGCGCGACGGTGGGTGCAGGTGCCGTACCCACCGCCACGATCAGCGGCGCGGCGAAGGGCAATCAGGTGGGCAAGGCGACGGTCGAGCGCATGATCGGCCAGACCAAGCAGGAAGGCCGCAAGAACACCATCATGGTTGGTGTGGCGGCGCTGGTGCTGGTGGCGGCGGTCGGGGCGTACTCGGTCAAACGGACGAACGACGCGGAGGCTGCTGCGGCCGATTCGCTGAAGAGTCTTTCAGACGCAACCGGACGTGCGCGTGATCTCGGTAAGATGCTGACGCCCGCAGAAGTCGCCGCACAGTTCGGTGGTGCGACGGTGCAGATCGACATGGCCTGGAATCTCATCTATGCGCCCACCGGTGCGCAGGTATATCACGAGTTCGTGGCGAACGAATACACCACCAAGCAAGGGCGCAAGATTCCGATCCTTGCGAACGGGCCGGACCGGATCAAGGGCTACGTAAAGACGGATGGCGGTTCGATAGAGCCATCACTGACACTGGCCGCCGGAGGCGGAGCC
>JBEBIR010000755.1:0-2060 GCA_040080315.1 Gemmatimonas sp. | reverse complement strand
GCCAGATTCGAGGCAATGGTATAGATCCAGGTCGAGAACTTCTTCGAGCGATCGAATCGACCGATGTGGCGGTAGACACGGATGAAGACTTCCTGCACCAGGTCTTCCGCGCGATCGCGGTCGCCGATGGTGCGATACACGAAGTTCAGCAGCCGCCCCTGATACCGGTCGACCAGCTCTTCAAACGCACGTTCCTCGCCGCCGAGGAACGCGGACACCACCTCGCCATCGTCCAGCGAGCGCAGGTGCTCGCGCACCGGCACGGCTTGGGAGAGCTGGGTTGTGAGCGTACGAGCAAGTTCGGCCATCAGTCGAGCCCTCCTCCTGCAGTGACGTGAACAAACGTTCACGGCGCCAGCGGGACTGCCTCCGGACGTTCCGGCAGCTCATCCCGCCACGCAACCACCCTTAAGGCACGCCTCGTGCCGCGGGGAACCCCACGGAACTCTTTGGATCCAAATTCTCCAAGTACATATGGAGAAAGGGTTTAGGAGTTCCGTGCTGCCCGTCACCATCTACGACGCTCAACCGGACTTGGATTCTGTTCCCGAAAAGTGGACACTCTTCGAGGACAATACCCTAGGCCAAGGCAAGCTCAGCCGAGTCGAAATACCGCCGCATGGAGCAGGGCCAGCGCCGTTTTGGCATCCTGGATCTCTCCTTGCTCGATCATGGACAGTGCCCGTGACAGCTTGGTTGGCACCAACTCCATGAATTCGTCGGCTTCCCGGTGTGATTCTCCGGCCGAAAGCCCCGTGGCGAGAAACAGATGGATCTTCTCGTCGGTGAAGCCCGGCGTCGTGTACATGGTGAACAGGTGTTCGACACGTTCAGCACGGTATCCGGTTTCCTCGGACAGTTCGCGATGCGCGCATTCCAATGGGGATTCCCCGGCGTCCAATCGGCCCGCCGGGATTTCATAAAGATAACCCGCTGACGCGTAGCGGTACTGTCGAATCAGCAATACCTGCGGATCTTCGTCATCGGCGTCCAGCAACGGCACCACGGCGCTCGCCCCGGGGTGCCGGATCATCTCCAGCGAGCCAATGGACCCGTCGGGAAACCGCACCTCGTCGATATCCAGCGAAATGACGCGGCCGGTATAGACGCGGCGGCTGGATACCTGACCCGGCTCGGTCATCGGCTTTGCTTCCTGGCTACCCGCTTCTTCACCTTGCTGGCGCGACGTTCCGCCACGTGCGGATGCCCCAACGCACTCTTCTTCGCGACCTTCTTGGGCTTGCGAGGCTTGGGCACGTCGTCGCCGGCGAGCCACTTCTTCACCGTCGCCTTCAGGTACCGCGGCACCATCAGGATCGTGCCACGACACTTCGCCGACCCGCATCGGCAGGCGTAGTAGCGAACGTCTTCCGGTTCGAAGTCCTCCTGCCACTCGAAGCGGTAGTCGTAGACAAGCTCCGCTTCCGACTTGATGGCCTTGGTGGCCTTGATCCAAACGCGTTCGTTTTCGATTACCGATTCGCAGTTCGGATCGCACGCGTGATTGAGATAGCGGGCGTTGCTGCCGCCGTAGCGGGCATCCAGCACCGTCTCATCGTCCAATACAAACAGGAACGTGTGGTGACGACCATGGTTGTCGTCGTAGCGGCGATCGGCTTCTTCGTGCGAAATGCGCTGGCCTATGTATTCGTCAACGCGCTGTCCTTTGCGAATCGGGCGCAGTGCAAATGCACCACGGCCCTGAATCCGGGATCGACGCACTTCGTACAATGGCATTGCTTTCGTGGCGCTACGTTGGGTCTTCTTGGCGGGCACTGTACGCGGATAAAGGGACAGGCAGGTCAGATATTGTCGTCGGACGTGTTGGGCGACTCGGCAACGGACGGATCGTACACGGCTACGGGCCCCACGCCAAGCGCAGCCACGGATTCACGAATCGCGTCCGCGTCACCAACGACCACGGCTTGCAGCCGCGTCGGATCGAGATGCGTCTTCGCGACGCGCAGCACGTCGGCGGCCGTCACCGCGCGCACGCGGTCGCGATACGTGTCGAAATAGTCGCTGGGCAGCCGGAAGATCTCGACATTGGCCAAGCCGCC
>JBEBIR010000096.1:0-9426 GCA_040080315.1 Gemmatimonas sp. | reverse complement strand
TGCGCCATTGGCGCGAGCAGGGGAAGTGGCGGGTGCAAGGCGATCGTTCCGTCGGCGATGGTGCCAATCGTCAGCGCGTCGAGCGGCACCGCATCGGCAATGCCTGCGGGCCCGCTGGACACGCGACGAAGTTCGGCGCAGTGCGCGGCACTGTGCAGCGCGCGACCCAGGTCACGCGCGAGGGCGCGGACATAGGTGCCGCCCGCGCACGTGATACGAACGCGAATGCGATCATCGCCCTGCTCCAGAATATCCCACCGATGTACCGTGACCGGCACCGGTGCCAAGGCCACCTCGTGGCCGCGACGCGCCAGCGCATACGCGCGTTGGCCGTTCACGTGTTTTGCGGAGAATGCCGGTGGCACCTGCGCGAACGTGCCGGTCAGCGTCGCCAACGCGGCGTGCACCGCGGCCGCGACCGGGAGATTGGCGACCGTGGTGACTACACCGGTTCCGTCGTCCGTATCGGTCTCATTTCCGAAGCACATGACGGCGTCGTACACCTTCGGCTCGTCGGCCAGATAGGGCAGCAATCGTGTACACTGACCAACGGCCACCACCAAGAGGCCGGTCGCGAACGGATCCAGCGTCCCGGCGTGACCCACGCGACGGGTGCGGGCCGCACGGCGCACGGTGCTGACGACATCGTGCGAGCTGATGCCCGCCGGTTTGTCGACGAACAGCAGTCCCATCACGCGCCGTTCACTCGGGACTGCCCGACTCCCGCTCATTGCGGACCTGCGCGAGCAACTGCTCGATGCGCGATGCGCGAGCGATGCTCTCGTCGGCCTTGAAGTGAATTTCCGGCGCGTTGCGCAAGCGCAGCGATTTGCCGAGCAGCGAGCGGAGATGCAACGCGGCGCTGGCGAGCCCTTCGAAGGTCGCCTTCACCGCGTCGTCATCACCCATCACGCTGACAAAGACCGTGGCGTGCCGCAGATCACGGGTCACGTCAACCGCCGTCACGGTGACGAACCCGCGAATGCGAGGATCTTTCGCGCCATCGGCGAGGAACGTGGCCACGCCCTCGCGAATAGCTTCGGCAACGCGGTCAGGCCGCCGCGGTTCGCCCATATGGCCTCCTCAGGACTTCGCGGCCTGATCGAGAGTGCGAGCGACTTCCTCGGTCCGATAGCATTCGAAGACATCGCCGACCTTGACGTCGTTGAAGTTCTCGATCCCGATACCGCACTCGTACCCTTCCTTGACTTCGTTGACGTCGTCCTTGAATCGACGCAGCGAAGCGATCGTGCCGTCGTACATCTCGACGCCGTCCCGGATAACCCGAATGCGGCCTTTTCGGCTGATGTTACCGCTGCGCACGATGCAGCCCGCGATGACGCCGACTCGCGCCACCTTGAACGTCTCGCGCACCTGGGCTTCGCCGTACACCACTTCGCGTGACTCCGGCCGCAGCATGCCTTCGAGCGCCAGCTTCACATCGGCCACGGCTTCGTAAATGATCTTGTACAACTTGATGTCGACGCCTTCGCGCTCAGCCGCCGCGCGCGCGTTGTTGTCGGGGCGCACGTGGAAGCCGATGATGATGGCACCCGACGCCTTGGCGAGCAGAATGTCGCTTTCGGCAATCGCGCCAACACCGCGGTGGAGGATCTCCACTTGCACTTCCGGATTGGACAGCTGACCGAGCGCATCGGCCAGCGCTTCCGCTGGCCCGCCTTGATCGGCCTTGATGATCAGTCGCAGTTGCCGCTTCTGACCGGCGGCCGCGTGCGACATGAAATCTTCCAGCGACACCACGCCACGCGTGGTGCGTCGGCTCTTCGACTCGCGATCGAGACGTTCGCGTCGCTGCGCAATCTCGCGCGCGGCCGAGGCGTCCTCGACGACGAGCAACTGGTCGCCGGCCATGGGGACACCGGTCAAACCGAGGATCTGCACGGGGATCGCCGGACCCGCTTCCTTGACCGGCTTCCCGCGCTCGTCCAGCAGGGCGCGCACTCGTCCGGAATAGATGCCGCAGATGTAGTCGTCGCCCACCTTGAGCGTTCCATTTTGCACCAGCACGGTGGCGACAGGACCCTTGCCCTGATCGAGTTGCGCTTCAACCACGGAACCGATGGCGCGACGCGACGGATTAGCCGTGAGTTCGAGAATGTCCGCCTGCAGCAGAATCTGCGCCAACAACTCGTCGACGCCCGTGCCCTTCTTGGCGGAGATTTCCGAATGCAGCACCGTGCCGCCGAATTCCTCGAGCACGACGTCATGCTGCAACAGGTCTTGTTTCACCTTGGCGATGTTTGCCGTGGGCAGATCGACCTTGTTGATCGCGATAATGATCGGCACGCCCGCGCTCTTCGCGTGGGAGATCGCTTCGACGGTCTGCGGCATCACCTGATCGTCGGCCGCGATGACGATGACGACAATGTCGGTTACATGCGCGCCGCGGGCACGCATGGCCGTGAAGGCTTCGTGACCCGGCGTATCGAGGAACGTGATCTGTCGGTTGTTGGCGACCTGCACGTGATAGGCGCCAATGTGCTGCGTAATACCACCGGCTTCACCGGCCACCACATTGGCCTTGCGGACATAGTCCAGCAGTGACGTCTTGCCGTGATCGACGTGACCCATGATGGTGACGACCGGCGGTCGCGGACGCAGATCTTCCTTGGCATCCGCCTCGACGGTTTCCAGCAGATCGGCTGCGTAGTCGCTTTCCTTGACCGCCTGGAAGCCAAACTCACTGGAGATCAACTCGATCTGGTCGAAATCCAGCCGCTGATTGATGGTGACCATCAACGCGAGCGTCTTGAATGCAAATCCGACGATTTGCGTCGCGGAGATGCCCAGCGTCTGTGCGAGTTCCGACACCGTGATGAATTCGTTGACGCGAACCGTCTTGCGCTCGCGCTCCACGGCCGCGACGCGCTGCGACTCGGCCTCTTCGCGGGTCTCGGCGCCGAAACGGCGACCGCTACGACCACGCTGAATGGGGCCGCGCATGGCCGTCATCGTCTTCGAGATATTGGCCGACACCGCTTCCTGATCGACCGATCCTCGCTTGCCCTTCTTTCCACGGCGCGCGGCTTGCCCACTGGCCGACGCGGCACTGCCCTGACTCCCGCCGGCCTGCGCGCCCTGACCTCCCTGCTGTCCACCCTGACCGCCGGGTTGACCACTGCCGGGCATTCCCGGCCGACGATCATCGCGGCGCTGACCCTGCGCCAGTCCACCACCAGGTGCGGCAGAGGCAATCGGTCGCGCTGTTCCGAAGTTGGGCGTTCCGCTTGAACCGGGGCGCGGACGTGGCGCTCCGGGAACGACCGGGCGCGGCCGAGGACGATCCGGTGACAGCGATGGCGCAGCGGGCTCCGTACTGGCCGCCGACTCTGCGCTTGGGGCGGTCGACGGAGGCAATTCGCTCTTGGGCGCTGTCTCGGACGACGATCGCGCGACGGCCGATTCTGGCGTCGGCGCCGAGCTGACTTTCGGCGGCGCCGCTGGACGCGGCTTCGCCGGGATTGTCTCGGCATCGGTCGCGCTGGATGCTGTGACGACCTTCTCCGCCGGCGAAGACACCTCGGTTGCCGGAACCCGCGCGGGCTTTTCCGCACTCGTGTCAGCGCTTGACGCCGCAACTTCGATCGTCGGCTCCGACTCGACCGGTGCAACGGTCGGCTTCTCGGGCTTGGCAGCCGGTGCCGTGTCGACGACGGCCGCTACAGGCGTGTCGACGACGACGTCAGCGCTTTCAGGCGCGTCATCGGTCTCGGAACGACGACGGCGACGCACGGAATGCGGGACGACTTCGGGCTGCACCTCGGCGACCACCGGCGCTTCAGGGGCAGCGCCCGTGCGACGTCGACGCGGCGTGGCCGCCGGGGCCGGTTGCGCTTTTTCAGCGCGCACGCGCTTTTCACGCTCCCATCGAGCGCGAATACGGGAAACCTGGTCGTCAGTGAGCAGCGACAAATGGCTGCGCACCGGAACGTCCATTGTGCGTAGCAGTGCGAGCACCTCGTCTGCCGAGATGCCGAACTCACCCGCCATGTCATGCACACGAAGCTTGCTCAACCCGTCCTCCTACCGCGAAACGCGCGTCGCGTCGCCCGCCGGGATTGCCCCGGCCACGGCGCCACGGATACCGCGCGCCAGCGCCTGATCTACGATACCTACCGCAGCCGTGGAATCACGACCCACTGCCCCGCCCAACTCAGCCGAACTCGGCCACTCGATCACGTCTATGTGCCGCGCCCGAAGAACCGGACTGACTTTGTCCAGGCTATGACGTGACACGTCGACGGCAACGACCGCCAACTGCACGGTCCCCTTCAACGCTTCAAGTCGCACCCGTTCCGCTCCCACAACTACCAACCGACCGCGGACACCAAGCCCGAGCAGACCCAGCACCTTGCGGCGCACCGCATCGTCGAGCGTCGCGCCACTGATGGTGTTCACCCCTTCGCGGCGCCCGTCGACGGTCCAGCATCGCCATCATCCTCCATCGTCAACTCGTCGATGATCGCCATGATGCGATCGGCCTCAACCGGCGCGATGCCGGGGAGCCGCAGCAAGTCATCGCGATCGAGATCGAGAATGTCGTTCAGCGTCTTGTATCCGGCTTCCGCCAGCACGGCGACGGTGGACGTTTCGAGTCCTTCAATCTCGTTCAACGGTACATCCGCTTCCGCATCTCCCTCTTCCGGGAGCGGCGCAAACAACGGCGCTTCTCCACCCTTTTCCATCCACTCGCGGCTGGAATACAGGTCGATCTTCCACCCGGTCAGTTCAGACGCGAGACGGACGTTCTGTCCGTTGCGTCCAATCGCGAGCGACAGCTGATCTTCGTCGACGACTGCCTGAATCGTGCGCGTGACCGTGTCACTGAATACCCGCGCGACGCGCGCCGGAGCCAGTGCCAGCTTGGCAAATCGTTCGGGATCGGGAGACCACGGCACAATGTCGATACGCTCGCCACCGAGCTCGTTCACCACGGCTTGCACGCGAGAGCCCTTGAGGCCGACGCACGCGCCCACGGGATCGACGGCTTCGTCGCGGGACGTCACGGCAATCTTGGTGCGACTGCCGACTTCGCGAGCAGCGGCCTTGATCTCGACGATGCTCTGCTGAATCTCGGGCACTTCGAGCTTGAACAGTGCCTGAACGAACAGCGCGTCGGAACGGCTGAGAATCAGGCGCGGCCCTTTCGGCGTGTCTTCCACTCGCTTGAGCACCGCGCGAACGGGCTCGCCTTGATGGTAGTGCTCACGATGATTCTGCTCCCGATACGGAATGATCGCTTCCGCCTCGCGAAACTTGTTGAGCATCACCACCAGCTTTCCGCGCTCGATCTGCTGTACTTCGCCGGACAGCAGGTCACCCACGCGACCGGAAAACTCGTCGCGAATGCGCGTGCGTTCTCCTTCGCGAACGCGCTGAAGGATCCGCTGCTTCGCCGCCTGCACGGCCGTTCGGCCGAACTCGGCGAAGTCCACCGGAATCTCCATCACGTCACCGACCTGAAACTCTGCGTCTTCGAACCGCGCTTCCTCGAGCAGCACTTCACGCGAAGCGTCGGTGACCTCCGCGACCACCGTCTTCAGCAGGACGATGCGGATGGAGCCCTTGTCTTCGTTGATCTCGACCTCGGCCTGCACATTGGCGCCATGCTTCTTGGCCAGGGCGGCATGAATGCCGTCCTGCAGGAGCCCATGCAATTCCGATCGATCGAGCTGCTTCGAATTGGACAGTTCGCGGAACGCTGCGAGTATCTCCGCCGATCCAACCATCCGGTCTCCCCTATCGTTTCCAGTGGAACGCCAGCCGCGCCTGCGTGACTTCCGCGAGCGGAACGTGCGTCTCCCGCCCCTTCGGATCCCGCAGATGAGCTACAGCCGCGCTGCCCTCGCCGTCGAGGCCGAGGATCTCGACTTCCTGCTTCCCTCCCGCCAGTGCGCTGCACGTCACGGTGGCCTGACGGCCAATGAATCGGCGCCAGTCCGCGGCGGTTCGCAGTGGCCGGTCGGCCCCTGGCGAAGACACCTCCAAGACATACTGCTCACTCACCAACGCGCCCGCTTCCAACCGTGCTTCAAGTGCACGAGAGGCGCGGGCGCAGTCTTCGATCGTGACCTTCGTGCCGTCTCGGCGATCGATCCGAATTTCCAGCACCGGCCGCGAGCGTGAACCGCCGCGTCGGAGTTCAACCAGATCAAATCCCAGCGCGTCAAGCGCTTCAACGACAATGGGTTCGCTACTTTCGCCCATCTGCCGACCTCAACCGCTGAAAAAACCACCGCAGAATAAAAAAGTGTGGGGACCTTCCCCACACTTCAGCCACCCGCGTCGTCCGGGCGAAGTTACGTCACCTTCATGTGCAGGTTCTGTCGCAGAACCGGAACCTACGGTACGGGCGTCACAAGGTCAAGATGACTCATAGCACGTCTGTGTGGGTGGATGTCACACCGCGGCGGGGGTAGGCAGCAGCGCGATGACCCCCAGTTGCCGACCCTCGTCGCCGCCACGATGGCTGAAGAAGCGTGCCTGATCGCATCGCGTACAGCGCGGGCTGATCGTGAGTTCCCTGACGCCCCGTGACGCGGCCTGATCGGCCAGCACGGCTCGGACGTCCAGCAGTCCCTTAGAAGCTGGACGGGTCCCCGTGACGGCCTCGAAGACTTCGGGACCGACCTCGTAGCAGGCCCCGCAAATCGCCGGCCCTAGATGCACAGTGCATTCTTGCGCCGGGCAGCCGAGATGCGCCATCGCCTCCAGTCCGGCGCCGAGTATTCCTGCGGCCGTTCCCCGCCATCCGGCATGCAGTGCCGCAACGACGCCGCTGGGATGCGCGAGAAAGACCGGTGTGCAGTCGGCGACGGTGACCACCAGCGCCGTGCCGGGCTCAGCCGAGATGTGGCCGTCGACACCGCGCAGTCGCAGCCAACCGCGCCAGCCACTACCGTGTCGCACAACGTCGGCACCGTGCACCTGTGTCGCGCTCGCCACGCGATGAACGCCCTGTGCTGCCAGCTCATCGAACAACGCGTTCCAGCGGAACATGGTGCTTCTGACCGGCTCCTCGCTGCCCAGCCCAAACGATCCCGCTTCGCGCCCCGTTGTCCAACCGAGTACTCCGGCGGGCATACCCGCGACCGGCTCCGCCGACGCCAGGGGCGGCGCGTCTTCACCGACCATCTCGCCGCCGCTCAACGCGGACTGAACTCGACGCGCTTGATATGCGCACCGAGCGCACCAAGACGCTCTTCGACGCGCTCGTAACCTCGCTCGATTTGTTGCGCGTTGTTGATGCGACTCGTGCCGTCAGCGCACAAGGCGGCGAGCAGCATCGCCATTCCGGCGCGAATATCTGGCGATTCGACCGTGCTGCCGCGCAAGCGAGTGGGTCCCGACACGATGGCGCGATGCGGATCACACAGCACAATGCGAGCGCCCATGGCGACCAGCTTGTCCACGAAAAACATGCGCGACTCGAACATCTTCTCATGCATGAGAATCATGCCATCGCACTGCGTAGCGGTCACGATGGCGATGGACATGAGGTCGGCGGGGAACGAGGGCCAGGGTTGGTCTTCCAGCTTGGGCACATGTCCGCCAAGGTCGCTCTGGATCAGGCGCGACTGCTCGGCTGCCACCACCAGATCATCCCCATCGATCTGGCAGTGTATTCCCAAGCGTTCAAAACCCATGAGCGTACTCCGCAGGTGCTCGACGCCAGCGCCGGCAATGCGCAACGCGGATCGTGTAACGGCCGCCAGGCCGATGAACGAACCCACCTCAATGTGATCCGCACCAATGGCATACGTGGCGCCGCCAAGCGGCCGACCGCCTTCGATGGTGTACACGTTGGAACCGATTCCGTCGATCCGCGCGCCCAGTGCCACGAGGAATCGCGCCAGATCCTGCACATGCGGTTCGCTCGCAGCATTGCGCAAAATTGTTCGGCCGGACGCGGCGACCGCGGCCACCAGGGCATTCTCGGTCGCCGTCACGCTCGGCTCATCGAGAAAGACGTCAGCGCCCTTGAGACCGCGTGTGGTGAAGCGAAAACGTTCACCCAACTCGTACTCGGCGCCGAGTGCCTGCAGCACATGAAAATGCGTGTCAAGTCGACGACGTCCGATCACGTCGCCGCCGGGTGGCGACAGCGTCACATCGCCACAGCGCGCCAGCAGCGGCGCCGCGAGGAGGATGGAGGCGCGGATGCGCGCGCACATCACCGGGTCGAGATCACCTGCGTGCACCGACTTGGCATGCACTCGCAACGAATTGGGCCCAGTCCATGCACAGTCGGCTCCCGTCGTGCGTATCAGTTCAACCAGCGTCTCGATATCCCGTATTCGCGGCACATTCTCGAGGAGCACAGGTTGGTCGGTGAGCAAGGCGGCTGCGACAATCGGCAGCGCCGCATTCTTGTTGCCGGCTGGGCGAATGGTGCCGGAGAGCCGATGGCCCCCTTCGACGATATACTGGATCGCGGGCATGCGAGCGGGCTTGAGTGCAAGACATGCGCATGCGACGGAACGTCGCACGCGTCTGGAGAAGGATCATCGGGCAGTGTCACCAGCGTCAAGCTGTTGCTTGCCCCCCATCGCGGGTACGTTTAGATCACTACCAATGGCTTTCGTCAATATGGTCTCACTCCCCCTGCTCCAAGCCGTCGCGACGCCGGATACGATCATTGCACGAATGGTCTCCGAGCGCGGGGTGCTGGATTGGACGAGCGGAATCCTTCAGCTCGTCGTCCTGCTGTTGGGCGTCGCCACGCTGGCCACTTTGGTGTGGCTGCTATTCACGGTGCGCCGAGGCGTCGCGCAGGTCAACGGACTGCTGCAGGCGTTCGCCACCGAAACGCGACCACTGATCGTGGCGGCGACGGCTGTCGTCACCGACGCCCGGGAGGTGGTGGCCATGCTCCGCACGGATGCCGAGCGGATCACCGACGCGGCCAGCGAGATCAGCGAGCGCCTGCTGGACGCCGCCGACACGACGGCGCAGCGCGTCGACGATGTCAATGCGGTGCTGGACGTGCTGCAAGGTGAACTTGAGGAGACCGCCATTGCCACCGTCGCCGCTGTGCGCGGGGTCCGTGTTGGCGCGCGGGCGCTGACCAAGCGGCGACGTCGCCGACCGGATGACACGTCTGACGCGTAGTACGCTGCCGTTCGCGGCGATCCTCTGCGCCGCCCTCCTCGCGCTGCTCGTTCCAGCGCCGCTGTTTGCGTGGACTCCCGGCACGCACGTGTTTCTCGGCGATGCCCTGTTACGCAACCTCGCGACGCTGCCAATCCAGATCGCCGAGCTCCTCACGGCGTTTCCCAATGACTTCCTGTACGGATCGATTGCCGCCGACACCAGCATCGCGAAGAAATACGCGGAGGTCGGGCGACACTGTCACTCGTGGCGCATTGGCATGGAGATTCACGACGAGGCGCGCGAGCCGGCCCT
>JBEBIR010000754.1:0-2071 GCA_040080315.1 Gemmatimonas sp. | reverse complement strand
GTTCTGTCGGTGGACGGCAAGACGGCCTATGTTTCAAACTACGGCGGCAGCCTAGGGCCGGGCAGTTCGATCTCGGTGATCAATGTCGCAACGGCGAAAGAGCTTCGCCGCGTCGATGTATCGCCCCTGATGCGGCCGCACGGGCTGCATATCATCGGCACGAAACTGTATTTTTCGGCGGAGACCAATCGTGCGATCGCTCGTTACGACACGGTGGCGAACAAGGTCGATTGGATAATGGGCACCGGCCAAAACAGCTCGCACATGGTCGTGGTCTCGCCTGATCAAAAGAAGCTTTACACCGCAAATATCGGTTCGGACAGCGTCACCGTCTTCAATTTCACACAAACCGCACCGCCCGGCCCGTCGCAGATCGCCCATATCGCGAAGCACGGAGGCGAGCGAGCGCATGGTTCGGTTCGTGAGCACGTTCATGTCACCGAACGCCCGACGCTGCGCGTCCAACGCTCCCTCAAGAATCGTGCGCGCCTCGGCGAATCTCGCCTGCTGGAACAGTGCGTATCCCAGTTCCGTGGTCGCTTCCGCGCGCAACAGTGACGCCGCGGCAGATTGCGCGTCGGCGGCGGCCAGCACACCGCGAAACTGCGCTTCCGCAGCGGCCCACCGATCAAGTCTTTCCAGCACCACGGCCAGGTCGTATTGAGCACGCAGCGTCTCTGGATGACCTGCGCCGAAGACTGCGGTATTCAGGCGAAAGGCCGTGCGCAGCGTCGTTTCCGCTTCCTCAAGACGACCGGGCGGCATGTACAGGGCGCCCTGTCGCGATCGCGTCGCGGCGACATCGGCGGAGGCCTCGTCACCGAGCCGCCGCTGCATGTTGCTGGCGCGCGTCAGCAGCGAATCCGCGATGACGTAGCGTCCGACGTCGGTATACAGGCTGCCGAGCAAGCTGAACATGCGCGCCTGCATCTCGGGAGTTGCGCCGAGTTCCTGCTCGGCCCGTCGCGTTGCCAGACCCAACTGATCGTCGACGGAAACGAGGTGTCGATCGGCCGCACCCGGATTCCATCCCTGAAAGAAGCGGCGGATGAACTCATCGCTCTGTCCGGCTTTCGCGGCCGCAAGCACGGCGCGGTCCCGTTCACGCCCGACACGCCAGGCGTACGCGACAAAGAGGCCGAGCGCCAACGTGACACCGGTGGCGATCAGTGAAATCCGCAGTCGATTGCGTCGCAGGAACTTGGTAACGCGATACCCCGCCGCATTGCCGCGCACGGAAATCGGTCGCCCCTGACGATGACGATGCACGTCGTCGGCCAGCGCTTCGGCAGATCGATAGCGCGCGTCGGGACGTTTCTGCAGCGCCGTGAGCGCAATTGTATCCAGGTCTCCCCGCAGGTCGGTGCGGTTGTCAATGCTGGAAGGCGGCGGCGGCTCCGTGTCGCAGATCAGTGCGCGCGCTTCGCCCAGGTTGCGCCGGTTGATGCGATACGGCAGCGCTCCGGTCAACAGCTCGTGCAGCAGCAGCCCGAGTTGGTAAACGTCGCACGCGGTGGTGATCGGCTCGCCCGTCAGCTGTTCGGGCGTCGCGTATTCAGGTGTATACGGGCGACTCCATCCGGTAAGGGTGCCGGGATCGTCTTCGTCGAGCAGCTTGGCGATGCCGAAGTCAAGCAGTTTCACGTCACCGGTTTCGGTGACCAGCACGTTGGATGGTTTCAGGTCCCGATGCACGACGAGGCTGCGGTGTGCGTACTGCACGGCGTGACAGACCGTTTCAAACAGGACGAGTCGCGCGGTCAGCGCGACTGCTCGATCGCGACAGTACTGCGTGATCGGCACGCCGTGGACGTGCTCCATGACGAAGTACGGCCGCCCGTCATCAGAGACGCCGCCATCGAGCAGTCGCGCGATGTGCGGATGCTGGAGTCTCGCGAGGATCTGTCGCTCGCGCAGGAATCGCGCGATGATCTCGTCGGTGTCCATGCCGCGCTTGACGAGCTTGAGCGCCACGTCCTGTTCGAACTGACCGTCCGCGCGACTGGCCAACCAGACGGTGCCCATGCCGCCTCGCGCGATGCGTTCGATCAGCCGATAGCGTCCGATGACG
>JBEBIR010000753.1:0-2071 GCA_040080315.1 Gemmatimonas sp. | reverse complement strand
GTGATATCCGGACCAAGCAGAGGAATCGTGACGCCCATGGCACGCAACGCCCGCGCCGTGGCCTGCACGTCCGCCGACTCGAGGATGTCGCGAATCCGCGACGGCCCAACGGCCAGCGCGGCAAAGATCAGTGAGCGATGGCTGATCGACTTGTCACCGGGTGCGCGCACATCTCCGCGCACGACCAGCGGCCGTCGCGTGTGCGGATTGTGGTCGGCCGGCTGCGTCAGCGGAGCCACGCCTCGAGCGCGGTCGCCGCGTCGGTTCGATCGTCGCGGTACTTCACGATGACGGGTGTCTGGAGCGACAGCCCCTCGCGTTCGCCGAATGCGGAACTGACCCGACGCGCACCCGGCACCACCACGGCGCCTTCGGGAATTTCGAGTGGGCGATCGGCGGTCGCGCGATGCACCGTCTCGCGCACGAGGTCATACACGGGCGTGCCCCGAGTCAGAATGACGCCCGCACCCAGCACCGCGCGAGCGCGCACCACCGTCCCCTCATAGACTCCGCAGTTGCCCCCCACGATCACGTCGTCCTCGATCACCACCGGCGAGGCGTTGATGGGTTCCAACACGCCGCCAATCTGCGCCGCCGCGCTCAGATGCACACGTTCGCCGATCTGCGCGCACGATCCCACCAGTGCGTGCGAGTCCACCATGGTGCCGCGACCAACCCACGCGCCCACGTTCACGAACATGGGCGGCATGCATACGACATTCGGCGCGAGATACGCGCCGCGTCGCACCGACGACCCGCCGGGCACAATACGGACGTGATGGTCCAACCGGAAATCGCGGGTGGGAAACGTGTGCTTGTCGAAGAAGTGAAAAGGCGCAGCGGTCGACATCTCCACCACACGTCCGATACGAAACCCCAGCAGGATCGCGCGCTTCACCCACGGCACAGCCTGCCACTGTCCATCGGCGTCCTTGTGCGCCGAACGAATCTCTCCACGCTCCAGCAACGCGATCGCGTGATCGAACACGTGCTGCGCGTCGGATGGCAGCGGACAACCGCTATCGAGAATGGACGGATCGGTGAGTCGCGCTTCGAGTTCGGAAAGCGTGAAAGCCATGACTAGAGCGCGTTGGCGGAAGCGAGGGCGCGATGCACCGCATCGCGATGAACATCGGAGAGTGGAACCAATGGCAGGCGCAGCACGTTCTCCATGCGTCCCTGCATGTGCACCATCGCCTTCACCGGAATCGGGTTCGATTCGATGAACGCCGCGTGAATGATGGGGGCCAGTCGTGCGTCAAGCCGACGCGCATCGGCCAGGTCACCCCTCGACATCGCATTGCAGAGCGAGGCCGTGAGATGCGGCACCGCGTTGGAGACCACGGAAATGACGCCTTCGCCACCATGCGCCATGACGGCCAGTGTGAAGCCATCATCGCCGGACAGTACGGCGAAGCCGTCCGGTCGCTCTCGAAGAATCTCGGTGATCTGCGCCAGATTGCCCGAGGCCTCCTTGACGGCGACAAAGCGAGGATCCTGCGCCAGCGACAGACAGGTGCGTGCCTCCAGATTGATCGCCGTCCGGCCTGGCACGTTATACAGCACGATCGGCAAGTCGCAGGCGTCGGCGATGGCGCGAAAGTGCGCCATGAGCGCACGCTGTGGTGGTTTGTTGTACATCGGTGTCACATGCAGCAAGTGCGTGGCGCCGGCCGCCTTGGCTTCCAGGGACAGCGCGATCGCCTTGTGCGTGTCGTTGGAGCCCGCACCCGCCACCACGGGTACACGGCCGTTCACCTGCTCCACCGTGATTTCGACCACACGCCGATGCTCACTGGCGCTGAGCGTCACCGCCTCTCCGGTCGAACCGCACGGCACCACGAAATGGACGCCTTCGCGTACCTGCCATTCCACAAACGCGCGCAGCGCCGCTTCGTCGAGCGCGCCGGTGGTCGTGAACGGCGTGACCAACGCCGTGCCGCATCCATGCAGTCGACTGGCGGTCACGATGGGTCTCCGTTCTCAAGAGTAGCGACACCGGCAGGTGGACTCGCCAGCACATCCTGCATGGAATAGAGCGCTGGCGCGCGCCTATTAGCGAGCCACCGCG
>JBEBIR010000752.1:0-2073 GCA_040080315.1 Gemmatimonas sp. | reverse complement strand
GTGATGCGCGTCGCGTGTGCGAGACGTTGGGTATCCCGCACTACGTCACCAATCTCGTGGATCACTTCGGGCACGATGTGCTGCGCGACTTCGTGAACGAGTACGCGCGCGGTCGCACACCGATTCCGTGCGTGCGCTGCAACACGTTCACCAAGTTTCGCGATCTGCTTCACAAGGCCGACGCGATCGACGCGCACTGGCTGGCCACCGGCCACTACGCGCGCATGGGTATCGTGGACGGCACGCGCGTGATGTGTCGCGGACTCGACCCGGCAAAAGACCAGAGCTATTTCCTCTGGGGCATCGACCGGCCGGTGCTTGATCGCCTGGTGCTGCCAATCGGCGGTCAAACGAAGGCGGAAACGCGCGCCATCGCTCGGCGATTTGGATTGCGCACCGCCGGAAAGATCGAGAGTCAGGATATCTGCTTCGTGCCGGATGGCGATCACGTGCGGGTCCTGCAAGAGCAACTCGGCGCCGACGCGCCATCGCTGAGTGCGGGCCCGTTTCGACTGGCGAGTGGTGAGGTAATCGGCGAACACGCGGGCTTCGCGCGTTACACGGTGGGTCAGCGCAAAGGACTGCCCGGCGGATTCGCCGAGCCCATGTTCGTGGTGGAGATCGTGCCAAGCGAGCGCGCCGTGGTGATCGGACCACATGCGGCGCTACTGGGGCGCGGCCTCGAGGCACGCGAGATCAACTGGCTGGCCAACCCGCCGATGGTAGGCGCGAGCGTTCAGGTCCAAGTGCGCAGCCGAGCGCGGCCAGCGGAAGCGACGGTCGTTCGCATAGAAGCCGACGAGATCGAATTCGCGCTCGAAGAGCCGGTAGCCGCGATCTCACCAGGCCAGTCGGTGGTTGTGTATGATGGCGAGATCGTCTTGGGCGGCGGGGTCATTGAGCAAAGAGTACTGAGTACTAAGAACTAAGTACTCAGTTCTCAGTACTCAGTTCTCAGTACTCTGTCTCCCACCATCACCGCCACCGTCATATCCGCGGTCACGTTCAACAAAGTCTTGAACATGTCGGGGATGGTATCGAGGGCGATCATGATGCCGATGCCTTCCACGGGGAGTCCGATGGCCGTGTACAGCGGTGCTTGCAACAGCATACCGCCGCTGGGGATTCCGGGAGTACTGAAACTCAGCACCACCGACGATGCGGCCACCAGCGCGATCGACGACGCTGGCAGCACGATGCCGTACAGTTTTGCGATGAACAGCGCGCCGACCACCCAGTACAATGCGCTGGTGAGCTTGAAGACTGAGACACCAAGCGGCAACACGAATCCGGTCGCGGTGGTGGGCAGCTTCAGTACATCAGTCGCGCCCTTCACCATCGCGGGTAGTGCGGCCAGTGAACTGCGCGAGCCAAATCCAACAACCTGTCCCGGCAGCAGAGCGCGCGCGAACACCGACAGTGGTGCGCGTCGGGTCACGCCAACCAGCACGTACAGTCCGATGGTGGCCGCCACGTGCAGCCCGATGAGTACCGCCACGTAGAAGCCAATCGCGCCGATGGCCGATGCACCAAGTTTGTGTCCCAACGCGACCGCCAGCGCGAAGATGCCCAGCCAGCCGATGGCCAGTATCCATCGCACAACCACGAGCATGGCATCAGCCATTCCGCGGAAGAACGCCACCTGGGTGGCGCGCGCTTCGGGCGAGATGCGTCCCAGTGCGAACGCGTACAACAGCGTGAACAGCACCATCGGCAGCAGCGCTCCGTCGGCCGCCGCGCGTACGGGGTTGAGCGGAATGAGACTCAGCACCCAACTGCGAAGCGTCAACGCATCGGCCGGCGGCAAGTCAATCTTTGCCGACTCACGCAAGCGCGTGGTGGCCTCCGGATCGAGGCTGAGCGATTGAAAGAGCCACGGTGATACCAGCGCCGAAAACACCCCACACACCACGAGCAGCCCGAGGAACCAGGCGAAGGCGCGCGCGCCTACCGCCCCGGTATGTCGTGTGTCATCGCCGCCGGCAACGCCAATGATCAGTAGCGGCACCACCAGCGGAATCACCGTCATGCGCACCGCGTTGATCCACGCCGTGCCGATCGGTTCCAGCAGCG
>JBEBIR010000751.1:0-2077 GCA_040080315.1 Gemmatimonas sp. | reverse complement strand
CATCGTAGTGGCGTCCGACTGCGCGCGGTCATCGGAAGCCTCATCGGGAAGAAAGTACGGGAGCACCTCCATTTCACGCGGGAATCCGAATTCCCGATGCTTGTCGCGACTGAAGTCACTCATGGCAATGAACGCGTCCACGTGATGCAGCTGTCGCTCCAGCAGACCGGTCCATCGCCACCACTGCGGCGGGCGGCGATAGTGGAGCTGGCACCGAAAGCACTGCCGCCCGGTACACGTCTCGCGTCCATGACGCCAGAGCACATGACGCGCGCAGACCAGCCAATGTTCGTGTGCCATGTACAACTTGACGCCGTCGCCGTACTCAAGCAGGCCGGGACCGCCAATCAGACTGATGTTATGGAAGTTGATCACATCGAACTGCCCGTCATCCAGCAACCGTCGCAGACGGGCGCCATTGGCGATCGGTCGTCCACTCTGATGGGTCAGCAGGGGAGAGAGCATGCCCCATCCGCTTCGGAGGCTGATCACCTCCACGCCATCGGGCTCCGACGACGCGGCCGGCGGCGGCGCCTTGGCGAGGCTCTCGTACGCATCCACATCGTGAATGACGGTGACCTCGTGTCCGGCGCGCACCAATCCGCGCGCGAGCCGCTGAATGCCGATGCCGTCACCGCCAAAATTGTACGGTGGATAGAACGTCGTCAGAAACGCAAAACGCAGGCGACCCGCGCGCGCGGTGGCGGGAACGACGAGCGGTGTCACGTCCGTGCGGGATCGCGGAGCACTCCGTCGAAGTACTCAATGGTCTTCGCCAATCCCTCGCGCAGTTCAACCTGTGGCGTCCATTCCAGCAGCGCCTTGGCCTTGCTGATGTCCGGCTGTCGCTGACGCGGATCGTCGGAGGGCAGTGGCCGATATTCAATGGGCGATCGCGAACCGGTCATCTCGATGACCAGCCCGGCCAACTCCCGCATGGTGAATTCCGTGGGATTGCCCAGGTTGATCGGACCAGCCACCTCGGGTCCGGTCGCCATCATGCGTACAAATCCCTCGATCATATCACTGACGTAGCAAAACGACCGGCTCTGCAGACCGTCGCCATAGAGCGTGATCGGCTCTCCGCGCAACGCCTGCACGACAAAGTTCGACACCACGCGCCCGTCATTCGGGTGCATGCGCGGACCATAGGTGTTGAAGATGCGCACGACCTTGATCGGCAACGCATGCTGTCGATGGTAGTCGAAAAACAGCGTCTCCGCGCACCGCTTTCCCTCATCATAGCACGCGCGAATACCAATGGGATTGACGTTGCCCCAGTACTCTTCCACCTGCGGATGAATCGCCGGGTCGCCATACACTTCGGACGTGGATGCCTGCAGGATCTTCGCCCCGATCCGCTTCGCCAGACCCAGCATGTTGATGGCACCGTGCACGCTGGTCTTGGTCGTCTGCACCGGATCGTGCTGATAGTGAACCGGCGAGGCGGGGCAGGCGAGATTGTAGATCTGGTCGACTTCCACGAACAGCGGGAAGGTGACGTCGTGCCGCAGCAGTTCGAATCGGCGATTGTCGAGCATCGACTGCAGGTTGCGCCGTGAACTTGTGAAAAAGTTGTCGACACAGAGCACATCATGCCCGTCATCGAGCAAGCGCTGGCAGAGATGCGAGCCGAGAAAGCCAGCCCCACCGGTTACCAGAATGCGCTGTGCGCTGAGGGTCATTCGATCGATCCGGAAATCATGAGGACACGAGGATGCGCCAAGGTGCCAGCCTCGACGGAGTGACGACGATAGTGTCGCGTGGAGGCAACAGCAAGCGCCGTGCCAAAGGTGGTTCGCGTCTGGCGATGCTGCTGCCCGGCTCGTTGCGGACTCGTTGCTACATCGTATTGCAGGTAATGTGCGGCCTCCGCGCCTGTGAGACCGACCCCAAACTCGATAGTGCCACCATCTCAAAGTATCTTTCTCTGAAATCATGACAAAAGCGGACGAATCCTTCCGGCAGCAATTGCTGACACGCATCCACGATCGCACGGCGGTAATCGGTGTGGTGGGCCTGGGCTATGTGGGGCTGCCGCTGGCGATGGAGTTTGCGCGCGCGGGGTTCCGGGTGA
>JBEBIR010000750.1:0-2082 GCA_040080315.1 Gemmatimonas sp. | reverse complement strand
ACCATGGGTTGATGACCACCCGGCGATAGATCGATGATCGCCAGGCGACGGTGCGCCAATCCGACGCGGCCGTCCTCCGAGCACCACAGTCCGCTGGAATCCGGTCCGCGATGGTCCATCGTGTCACGCTGGCACACAAGCATCGCAGCGTCGACAGTGCCTCGAAATCGAAGTGTCCCCACAATGCCGCACATATTCGAACTCTTGGGATGTCTGGTTCGTTCGTGAACAGCTCACGTCACTGGCGACGGGCGAGGGCGACGGCCATCCGGCTTCCCAGCATTCCGTGAGTGACACCCGGACGCACTTGGCACACCTTGCTCAAACGCTTGCCAAAGGCCCACGTGGATCATGGACTGATCGTCGCAGTCCCGCAATCACCTAGCCGCCGCAGCCAAGGATGACCGCTTCGACACAGGGACGACCACCTGTGCCACCGCGTTCCGACGCTGGCGCATGTGGAACGGGACGCGACATCGAGCGATCCGGAACATCGCTCGCATGCCGACTGGTGCGCGACGCCCGCCATTCGCGGGAGCCACGGGCGCACCAGTGCTTTCGGGGTTAGGACCACAGCGCACGCAAACGCGTGACTACAGGCCGACGCATCTTCTCAATCAGTGGCGAACTTGACCAGGCGACGATTGCTACGCCAACCGCCGCGCCAGCGACAACGGAAAGGCCGAAGCGTGTGCTGTTTGGAAGTGAAAGCGTCAGCACTCGGACGACCAACACCGCAACGGCAATGGCCAAGGACGCGGCGAGGGCGGGTCGCCAAGACGCCGCGTACTCGGCCGCACTACACTCGGTTGCACGAAGCGCACCTGCAATGGTGGGCACGGCAACTACGGTCACAACGACGATTGCCGCGCTCGCCACGCCAACAAGCCCGAAGTAGCGGGCGCCCAGATAGTACACCACGAGGGCAACCGGAACCGCGACGATATTCGCTTGCGTCGCACTGCGAAGCGCGTTTGAGAGCGTGGCGACCTGAACGGCCACCATTGACGACGACCAGATGACCATTGCCACCGCCAGCACTCTGAGCGGCATCACAATATCCATCCACTTTTCGCCAAGCAGAACGGGAATTGCAAGGTCAGCCGTTACTGCCAACCCAGCAAGCGGTAAGCAAACGGTCAGCAGCACCGCCTCTGAGAGCATCAGGAAGAGCCTGCGAAGCTCCGCGGGCTCACTACGCGCGCTGAGCAGATAGCCCGGGGTGACACTTGTCAGGATCGAGACCAGCTTTTCGATCGGAATCGACGCCAGGCTGCGCGTGAGCGTGAATGCACCCACCGCGGAAGGTCCCAACACCCGTCCGATGATCCAGATGTCGGCATTTCGATACGTTTGCCACGCGACCGCTCCGCCAAAGAACATTCGCGCTCGTTGCACGGTCGGGCGATGACCGGGTCGGATGGCAAGCGTTGGCCTTAGTGAGGTTACCCTGATCATCACCGCCGTCGCCACCAGTGAGCCCCCCAACTGACCGATCACGAACGACCAGAAGCGATATCCTGCAAGGGCGGCACCGAGGACAAGGACGGTCTGCGTCAGCGCCCGTACCAGCTCAATTGAGGCGATTGTACGGTACGTCCGGCGACGCGCAAGGAGGGCCGTGGGAATGGCGCGGAACGCATCGATGACGATTCCTACGCCGAGCAGCGGGACAATCATGCGCAGTTCAAGGACGTCAAAAAAAACAGCGGCCAGTCCGCTGGCCGCTGACATGAGCACGGCCGCGAGGCCCGCCATCACAATCGCGAGGGTGTGTAGCTGTCGATACTCGCGATCCTCCAGATCGTCCCCGGTCAGGACCGCGCTGGAAAGCCCAAACTCAGCGGCGATTGCGGTCCACGTGGAGATCGCGCCAGCGATACCGGCGATACCGTAGTCGGCTGGCGTGAGCAGCCTCACAAGCAGGAGTGTCGCTGCCCACGCGACGATCTGCGCGATCCAGCGCAGGGCACCCGTCCATGCTACGCCGGTCAGTAAGTCTGGCGCTGCGCCGTCTTTCGCTTTTTCACTCGACGTTGCGCTCAATTCCTTGTGCCCTCATGTCTAGCCATTTGACATTCC
>JBEBIR010000095.1:0-9498 GCA_040080315.1 Gemmatimonas sp. | reverse complement strand
TTCCTGAACCCGACCCTCACGACGGAACCCGTCGAACAGTCCAACCGATAGTTGCACGCCCCACGTGTAGGTGTGAAGCAGGTGTCCCCAGTTCTTGCCGATCACACCCTGGTCAACAATCAATCCGAGCTGTGGCGTTCGCTCCCAGCGGATGGCAGATATGGCGCGCTGCTGGGCCGTTTCCTGGGCGATCAGGGCGCGGATGTCCGCGCGCGACTGTCCGGCGTCGCTGAGTGCGCTTCCCACATCCGGGCGCGTCGAATCCATCGGCAGTGCGGCGAGCGAATCGCGAAGCGTCAGCGCGGCGTCGAGTGACATCCCCACGGCGCGCTTGAGTTCAAGCAACGCGCGATCGCGATCGCTGCGCGCCATGATGATCTGCGCGCGCGCGGAGGCGAGTTGGGACTGCGCGCGGGTGACGTCCAGCGCGATGCCGACTCCCGCCTGGAGCTGATCGCGCGCGATGCGAAGCAGGTCCGCCGCGAGTGTCGAGTCGGCCACCCGTGCGGCGACGTGCGCTTCGGCCTTCGCCGCGCGGACGTAGATCACGGCCGCAATCGCCGCGGCGGCTTCTGCCTGCGCACTCACGTCAGCCGACGCGGCGTTGGTCGCGGCTTGCGCGGCACGCCACTTCGCGAGATTGCCGAAGTCCAGCAGGGGCTGCTGGATCCGATAGCGCAGATCGACGGTTGGCACGGGCCCGATGATCTCGCCGTTGGGATCCAGCAGCGGACGCCCGGTCGGATCGCGAAAGGCGAAGCCCAGCGTCGCGGAGTTGATCGTGCGTGACGCTTGCTGAATTCCGGCCGCCAAGTCCGGCAGCAGCGCTCCGCGACGCTGAGTCTCGCGCGCCTCGGCGGCGGCCATCCGGGCGCGCGCGACGTCGACACTTCCGGTTTGTTTGGCCGCCATCCGAGCGGCGTCTCCGAGTGAGAGCGTGGTGCTCTGGGCGGCGGCGGCAGTGCCAAGCGATGCCAGTGCCAGCAGCACGACGAGCCCCTTCCGATAGGCAACGCCTGAAAACGCAGGGAGGGCGCGAATCATGATTGGTGAGGACGAAGAGGCGGGTCCGGATGCCATTGACGGAATGAAGTTACAATGTGCGTCAATCCATTTTCTGGAAATATGAAGCCCGGCCCCCAAAAGAGGGGAGACCGAATCTCCCCTCCCTCAGCGATCAGGCCACAACAGAAACGACAGCCGAGCTCACACTGCCGGTCGGCTTTTCGGCCGCTTCGCTGTTGAAGTGATTGTTCGTCAGCAGCACGATGCCGTACAGAATCACGCCGATAAACACGGCGCCACCAACGAGTCCCCACATTGCGGCGCCCATATCGGAACCGCCCTTCGAATCGTGTGACATGGCTGATGAAGTGGAAGGGTTACTTCGTGTCCGCGACGCGAACCGACGTCATGGCATCGTTTGCCACGATCGTCGCCATGACGTCGAGGCCCGTCGTAATCTGACCAAAAACCGTGTGAACGCCATTGAGATGGCGCGTATTGGACTCGCTCAGCACCATGAAGAACTGGCTGCCACCAGTGTCTTTGCCCGCGTGCGCCATGGACAGTGCTCCCACGGCATGCTTCTTCGGGTTGTCCTTGGTTTCGCACGCGATCTGCCAGCCGGGACCGCCAGTGCCAACGCGCCTGTCACCCTCGGGAAGATCGCGCGAAAGCGGATCACCGCCCTGCACGACGAAATCGGCAATAACCCGATGGAACTTCACGCCGTCATAAAAGCCCGAATTGGCGAGCTTCTCAAAATTCTCGACGGTCTTCGGGGCCTCGGCGGAAAACAATTCCGCGACGATAGTGCCCTTGGTGGTTTCGAATGTAGCCAGCTTTGCCACGAATTGTCCTCGTTAGGGAAGGGGCGAAATGTACGCCCCTGAGGGTCGACGGATCAACCAGCGATCCGCGCCGATCAGTCCTCGGCGCTCGGGCACCCCTCGCGAAGCACGCACTCCTGGCAGTTCGGCTTTCGCGCGAAACACACCCGGCGACCATGCCAGATCAGCAGATGACTCAGCATGGTCCACCGTTCGCGCGGAAACAGCGGCATCAGCTCCTTCTCGATGCCGATGGGATCGGGTTCCCGCGTCAGTCCGAGTCGACGGGACAGCCGCTGCACGTGCGTGTCGACCACGATGCCCTCGTTGATTCCGAAGGCATTCCCTAGAATCACATTCGCCGTCTTTCGGCCCACACCGGGGAGTGGCACCAACTCGGCGATTGAACGCGGGACCTGACCGTCATGGATCGCGACGAGAGCCCCGGCCATCCCCACCAGACTCCTGGTCTTGGCGCGGAAGAAACCGGTGGACCGAACGAGGTCCTCGACGTCTTCGACGCGCGCGGCGCTCAATGCGCGCGCATCCGGATAGCGGGCGAACAACGCCGGCGTCACCATGTTGACCCGTACGTCGGTGCATTGGGCACTCAAAATGGTGGCGCACAGCAGCTCGAACGCATTTCGATGGTCGAGCTCACAATGTGCATCCGGATATTCACGCAGCAGTAGCTCGAGCACGCGAAGCGCGCTGCTGTGCCTTGCCGCTTTCGTGCGCGGTGACTTGGACAGCGTGGGCGCTTTCTGCGACGGTTTCTGACCAACCGATCGCGACTGCCGACGAGACGCGGGCGCGCGATTCGTGTCCTCCGATTCTCGCTGCAGCGATGTCGTGGGCGCGCGCGACGCCGTCTTCCCGGGCTTGCTCCTCGAGAGCGGCTGTCGCGGTCCGCTTCCACTGTCTCGCGGCACGCGATCAGTCCTGATGCACGCGCGGCACGGCGTGCGCGCGTCGAGCGGCGGCAAAGGCGAGCACGACGTCGGCGGTTCTGGTGTTGAGCACGTTCGCGGCCGACAACCAGCCCTTGCGCGCAATCGCGATCCCCAAGGCCAAGTTGTCGAACCCCTGCGGTGAGTGCGCATCCGGACCAATCGACACCATGGTGCCACACGCCGCCGCGATGCGGCACGCGCGCCAATCGATGTCGAGACGGTGAGGATCGGCGTTGAGTTCAACGGCCACGCCGACCGTGCCAGCCTTGCTGATGACGGCGCGAAGATCGATCTCGTATGGCTCGCGCGCCAGCAGCAGACGACCGGTGGGGTGGCCGAGGATGGTCAGATGCGGGTCGTCGAGGGCCTTGAGTACGCGATCGGTCATCTGTTGCTCGTTCATGCCATAGCGAGTGTGGATCGAACCGATGACGAAGTCAAACCGGTCCAGGAACTCCGCGTCGTAGTCCAGGCGGCCGCAGGGCAGGATATCGGCTTCAATGCCTTTCAGGACCTGAAAGGCGACGCCTTCCCGTGCATATCGCGCATTGATGGCATCGATCTCCGCGTGCTGCGCGAGAATTGCGTCGCGCGACAACCCACCCGCATACGTGTTCGATTGCGAGTGATCGCTGATGCCGAGATAGTGCAGGCCGCGCGACCGTGCGGCAGAGGCCATGTCGAGAATGGTGGCACCGCCGTCGCTGTAGCTTGAGTGACAGTGGAGCGCACCTGCGAGGTCGTGCTCGGTGACCAAGGCCGGCAATGCGTATGCGCCGGCCCCTTCGACTTCGCCCTCGCCCTCGCGCAATTCCGGCTCGCAGTACGCGAGCTGCAAATGCGCATACAGGTCGCGCTCGTGGGCGATGGGCTGCAGCATTCCGTCGGCACCGCGCAACTCGTCTCCGGTGAGCGCGAAACCCAATGCCGTCGCGTGCTCCGTGACCTGCCGGACATGTGCCTCGCTGCCGGTCGCCCGCCAGAGCGCGAGTGCCAGGTGCTCCGGGCGCACGCACACCAGGTCCAGCGACACGTCATCGTCGAATCGCAGTCGCAGGGCGCGTCCGCCTCCCCCCAGCACCTCGCGCACGCCGGGCAGGTGCGCGAGCGCTGCTGCGACCACCGACGGCGATCCGCGCACCGCGGCGACGAGTTCGATGTCGCGCACCAGTTCCATTCGACGGCGTATCGCACCGGCCACTTCGACCTGCGCTACATCGGGGTGCGCGCCGATGGTTGCGCGCGCGCGCTCGGCGTCGGCACGCCCATGTTGCCACAACACGTAGGCGCCCGTCGCGCGAAGGTCGGTAATTCCCTTGAGAATCTTGTCTGCGGTTCTCGTGCCGAAGCGCGGTAACGCGGCCAGGCGACCGTCGCGAGCTGATTGCTCCAGTTGTTGCAGCGTGTCGATGTGCAGGCCGTCGTGGATTTGCCGAATGCGTGCCGGCCCCAGACCGGGGACGCGCAACATTTCCAGCAGTCCCTCCGGCGTTTCCTCCTGCAGCCGTTCCAGCAACGCCGAGCCGTTCGTCTCGGCCAGATCGTCAAGCACCTCGATGGCGACCGTCGAGAGCGTCGTTCGGTCGATGAGGTGGCGGCGGCCTGCATCGTTCATCTCGCTCGCGCCGCCGGTCGTCATCAATCGCGCAGCGGCTTGCATGTCGCGTACGCGCGCGCGATCCGCACCGTGCAATTCCAGCAGCGTGGCAATCTGTGTCAGGGCGTGAGCGGCGCCGCGGCAATCCATCGGCGGAATATACGAGTCCGGCGGCGCCTCAGCAGGGTTACCCCTCGACGCCGGCCAGCACCCGCGCCTGCTTCACCAATTCGGTGAGCTGTTGTTCCGTCAGCTGCATTTCCTGCGCGGCGGCGTCGCGATCGAGGAGTCCGTTGCGCATGCTGACGGCCACCTGATTCAAGTAGCGAATTTTCGACAGCATTTCCATGGTGAGTCGACGCAGGCCATGAAAACGCCGCTTCTCCGCGTTGGCACGCCGGTATCGTTGCAGCAGTTCGTCGGGGCGCAGACGACGGGCCAACGCCAGCACCTCGCCTTCAGTGCGCCCCGGCAGTACGCCGCGATCGGGAATACCGGAGTTCGTCCAGGTGGCTTCGGCAAACCACAACCGACCGGTGAACTCCACGCCATCGTGCGCGATGTGCAACGATACGCGAACTTGGCGCTCGTCGACATCGATGGTGCTTAGCACCGTTTGTGTGACAGTCCCGAATGGCAGCATGACGGTGAACGGCTCGGATCGAGAAGACGATCAGGACAGGAAACGCAGCATCGCGTCGAATAGCGCCTGCGGTTGCTCGACATACGGCACGTGACCGCAGTCGTCCAGCGCGACCAGATTTCCGCCGAGCGCGGTAGCGACGGCCTCGGCTGAGTGAAAGGGTATGGGGTCGTTTCGCCCTTGAACGACGAGCACGGGCAGCCGGACGCCACGCGACAGGCCTTCAAGTTCGCTGGTCAGGTCGAAATCGCCCAGACTGTCCCAGATTGACTGCTGCACCTTGCCTGTTACGCGAAAGGCCGTGAGCGATTCGGCGCGGTGCGGGTCGGCGAAGTACCCGGCCACACTGAGCTCGAAACTCCGCTGACGATAGGCCGCCATATCAGACTCGCGCAGACCAGAGGCGGACAGCTCCTCCCGCAGTCGGTGAATGGCCGGTCCACGCTGTCGCCTGAGCAATTCGGCCTCAAACTGGACTCGCCAAGCCCGCGTGATCGGCGCCGGCGAGATGAGGACCAATCGTCCAATCGCCGTCATGGCGTGCGCCCGACGCGATTCAATCAGGTACAGCACGGCCAGCAGGGCACCCCACGAATATCCAACGACCACCGGCGACTCCAGATGGAATTCACGCAGGACCGAGGCCAGATCGTCGACTTGCGTGCGCCAGGTGATCGGGGTCGGATCGTCTGTGCGCGACCGGCCGCCGCCACGCTGATCGTAGGCAATGAGGCGGTGTCCGGCGGCCATCGCCAGCATCTGCGGATAGAGGTAGTCGTGATGCGCGCCCGGCCCGCCATGGAGCAGCACCATCGGCGGCGCATGCGATGGACCATCCTCACGCCAATACAGCGGAACCTCTGTAGTGGTCGTGAAACCCTCCGCGCGCGGCGCGGGAATCGGCAGCGACATATCGAACGATAGTCGGTCTTCGCTCTCCCGTCTCCCGTCTCCCGTCTCCAACGCAGTAGCTTGTCTGCATGTCCCCCCCCAGCCTCCACGCACGCAAAACGCCGTCGGCCGGTACGCCCGAGTCAGGCGTTATTCGCGTGGCGTCGGAGGGACGGGCCTCGCGATCTGTGGCGCGCGCGCTTGGCCTGCTTGTCGAGCGACTGCTGGCATCCGGCGTCGATCACGACGGTGTAGTCGGTGGTTTCGTGGGAACGGACCCGTCAAGTCCGGCGTTGTCCGCAGTTCGCGAGGCCCTGCGCCAGCTTTCCGCGCGCTCGCGCGATGGAGCGATGCTATGCCGCGTCGTTGACGGGATGATGGTGCTGGAAGGCGTGTTGATCGATCGACAGGCGACCGTCGAAGACCGTTGGTTGGGCGCGCTGTTGCGCACACTCACAGCGCTCAACGTGGGCTCGATCACGATTCGCGAAGGGGCCGCGCCGGGCGAACTGCTCACGCTGGGTCGGCTGCTGGCGCAAGGAACAACGGGGCAGCACCCGGCGGCGGGCGGGGGAGCGAGGAGCGCACCGCACGGCGCATCCGCTGTCGGCCACGACACGCCGACCACGGTGCACGCGGTGTCGTTTGCCGACGAGACGCCGCGCGAGTTGTTGCGAACGTGGAGCGTGCTGGTGACGCCGGTGGTTCCGCTGCGTGCAGCGGCCAGTGCGGGTGTTACCGCGGGCGGAGCACTGGCAAAACTGGCAGCCGCGCGCACGGACGACGCGGCGACCAGTGCTGTCGCCGCCCTACGCGAGGTGCTCGACGATGCTCAACGCCAAGGCGACGCGCCCGCGATTGAGGGCATCGCGCGCGCGTGTCTGACGCAGTTGCAGGCCGTGGGAGAGTCAGGTGGTCGCTTGGCGGTGGAAGGCGCCATTCGGCATCTCCTCAGCGCGCCGTTCCTCGACCTGCTTGCCGGGCAGCTGCCCTACAGCACGGATCGCGCGTTGCTGCTCCAGCTTTTTGCGCGCGCGGGTGACGCCGGCGTCGGCATCCTGGTGCAGCACCTGCTGTCCACCGACGATGCGTTGTCACGCCGCGCCTACTTCGACGGCATCGTGGCGATGGATGTCGGCGCGGCCGAGTTGTTCACCGCACTGCATGACAGCCGCTGGTTTGTCGTGCGCAATGCGGCGGCGCTCCTGGGTGAAATGGGTGTGGAGCAGGCGGATGACTCCCTCATACCATTGCTCAAACATGCGGACGAGCGCATTCGTATTGCCGCGTCGCGCGCGCTCATGCGCTTGCGCACGGTAAAAGCGCTACAGGCACTGCAGTCGGTGATCGACGACCCCAACGCCGAGGTGCGCCGACTGTCCGCGGCGGCCTTCGGACTGTCCGGTGCGAGCGGAGGAGCCGGTGTTCGCCCGCCTGCGGCGCGCCTGTCGGCGGCGCTGGAGCATGAATTCGACGAAGACGTTGCGCTGGAGATGCTGGCGGCGCTCGGCAAGCTGGGCAGCGCGGATGCGGTGCAACGTCTGCTGCGGATTGCGTTGCCGGCGACCACGGACCTGACCGGCGCGGCTGTCGGAGAAGCGCGAGAATCATGGATCCGCATTGCCGCGCTTGAGGCGCTGATCCGTGCGCGAGGAAATCAGATGCAGCCAGTGATCGACTCACTCAAGCACGATGCCGACGCCGAGGTGGCGGCGGCGGCCATGAGCATGCAGGTGACTACCGCGCCGTAAAGTCCGTTTCGTTCGTCACCATGCGGCACGTTTCGGCGATCAACTCCGCGGCGCGATCGAGATCGTCCAACGAGACCATTTCGTTTGGCGAGTGCATGTAGCGATTCGGAATGGACAGCAATGCGGTGGCCACGCCATTGCGCGTGAGGTGAATGGCGTCGGCATCGGTGCTGGTGAATCGACCGGCGGCGTGCACGGTGTACGGAATGGCCAACCGATGTGCGGTGTCGCGCAGGAGTCCGAAGGCGACCGGGCTGACCACCGAACCACGCGTCAGCACCGGTCCACCGCCGAGCGTGTGCTCGCCGAGTTCCTTCTTCTCCACGTTTGGATGATCGGTTGCGAACGTCACGTCGACGGCGATCGCCATGCGCGCGTCAAGCGACTGTGCGGCCACGCGCGCGCCACCACCCGCATAGCCGATCTCCTCTTGTGCAGTCGCAGCGGCGACCACTCTGGCCACTCCGGGCGAGGCGGCGTACCGACGCAACGCCTCCAGCACGACGAAGGCGCCGATGCGATCGTCGATTGACCGTGAGACGATGCGCTTGTTCGGCAATTCGATGAGTTGGCTATCAATCACGCCTGCATCGCCGATCCCGATATGCTCGAGGGCCTCGGCCCTGTTTGTGGCACCAATGTCGACCCACAGATCGGTGATCTTCGACGCTTTCTCGCGTTCCTCCGTCTTCATCAGGTGAATCGGCTTCTTGCCAATCACCCCAAACACATCGCCATTGCGTCCCAGAAACCGGATGCGCTGTGCGACTAGCACCTGCGGATCCCAGCCGCCTATCGCCTCGAAATAGACGAAACCGTTTTCATCGATCCAAGTGACGATGATGCCGATCTCGTCGATATGGCCGGCAAGCAGAATCGTGGGGCCGCCCTGGCCTTCGACGGTGGCAAAGCTGTTGCCCACCACATCGGCACTCACGCTGGCGAAGGTGGCGGCCTCGGCGCGCCACACCCGCGCTGGCGCCGCTTCGAAGCTCGAGGGGCCGGGGGTGTCCAGCAGCGCTCTGAGAAATGCGAATGAGGAATCGGAAAGCATGCGATAAAGTACTCGATTACTGGCGTCGCAGCGCGGACTGGGAGAGCTTCCAAGACATGATACTTATTCTTCTCGCCATCGGACTGGGCGCCGGGGTTCTCTCCGGCGTTTTCGGAGTCGGAGGTGGCATCGTGATTGTTCCGGCGCTGATCTACCTCGCAAAATTTCCGCCGCAACAAGCCGTTGGAACGTCGCTTGCCGCATTGGTCATGCCGTTGGGTGCCGCGATCGGTGCCGCGACGTACTACCGCGCCGGACATCTGGATGTCAAAGCGGCGTTGCTGATTGTTGCCGGCATGGCGGTCGGCGCGATGCTGGGATCACAGCTCGCATTGCATGTGGATGCGGCGCTGCTCAAGAAAGGCTTTGCGGTGCTGATGGTGGTGATGGCGGTGAAGATGTGGGTGGGGTGACGCGAGTGGATATTCCCGCGCTCACGCCACTCGTACCGCGTGTCGTGCATCGACCCGACTGAAGATCATGGGATTCATCACCCGCGCGATCGTCTCGATCCCATCCACGACGCGTGGCCCGGGCCGACTGACCAGCCCGGTCGCATCAAGCGCCCAGACTTGTCGGCCGTGCAGCCAGCTCCAGGCGCTCTCGCGCAGGAGACGTTCCGCTTCCGCGACAGCCGCCGTGAGCCTGTAGCCGCAGGGAGCGACGAAAACGAACGCCGGGTCCGTCGCTGCCAGTGTGGCCATGTCGACCGGAACCGAATGGGCGCCAGCAACACCCAGCACGTCCACACCACCCGCACGTTTCAATTGCTCAGGG